>JAFSVP010000122.1 GCA_017444905.1 Bacteroidales bacterium | reverse complement strand
TGTCGCAGAGGCGAAAGTGCGCAACTCCTGCTCGCAGTTGATGCCCGAAACCACGATGCGGCGTATCTTCCCGTCGTCATCAAGCACGTAACGCTCCGGCGATTCGAAGAACTCCATCCACTGATGCCGCAACAGTTCATTGTCGCATCGCCCGGTGTTGACTTCGTGCCAGCGCCCGGCCGACACTTTGAGTTCCGTTTCGATTCGTCCGGCGATATAGGTCTCGGCATCGAACTCGGGAATGTCCTTGATATCCCCCGTTGCCCAAATGCAGTCTATCCCACCAAGAGTATTGCGAAAAATAAACTCCCTCGACAGATTACTACGCGTATCTATATGATACCTAAGCCCTTGTTCGCCCCTGTAAACAATAAAGTAGAGCAATGTGTCGTCATCGCCAACAAAAGAACGTATGTCTTCTGCTGTGAGGCAAATAACGCTCTCCGATGGCGTCATTGATTGCCCTATGGATATCCCTCTTGAAACATAATCAACCGAACCGGATACGGTCTTCATATAAACTTTCACATGTACGGTATCTATCTCAGGGGATAAGCAGCTAAGGTAAATCCGCGAATCCGGGGAGGCCCTGCGAATATGCGGGCCATTAGTTAGGAAGGTTCCGTTCCAAGCAGCCACAGTGGGGCTATAATCAGACGTGCCAATGCCACCGGGAACAATTCTGAAGGTATATGTTACATCCTGAAGGGCACCGGACGGGTCGGAAATCTTCACCCATACTGTTTTTACCTGCCTTGTTGTCGAAGACCTTGCCATTTCCCGCCCGGTAAGGGCATATGGAGGGAAGCTCACTCCTGCGGCCCAATCGCGCAGCGGTATTTCACAGCTGCCTCCATCGACCGGGAGTAGTACGGACACTTCTTCGCCTGTAATATTGGTTGTCACAAGAACCCCGCTGGTATAACCGGAGCATTGTATGGGCTGGAGATTATCCCGGAAAAGGAAGAGCGAAGTATTTGGATTAGTTACAGCCATAGCATTATATCTCTATCAGTTCAGCCTCCACTTCGGGCCTGGCCGAGAGTGTGCGCACCCGTATGGTAAGCGACTTGAGCAGCCAGTAACGGCTGTCAAAGAAATATCGGTTCCACATCTTCATCCCCTGAAGCTCAAGGGTACTCACGTTCAGCTTGACCTTCACGCACTGCCGGTCTTTGCCCAGCCATTCGGCATAGTCCTTGTGCAGCGGCCAGAGGTCCTTGGGCGCAAGGGATACCCCGTCATCATGGATGTCTCCGTTACCGTCAAAATAGAACGACTTGTCGACAAGCTGCGGATACCAGACGTTCTTGAGCAACCCCACATACACCTCGTCCCCTCTCTCGGCATCCGAAGCCACTGGAGGAATAACGGCTGCCATAACAGGGTCTTCAGGTGTGGCGTCAGGGTCCGGCAGCCTATAAGGAACTTTATCCGGGACGCACCTGACAAGCTTCCAGGAAGTCGAACGGTCTTTAGTGTCGGAGGCTGAAACGTCAGAACGGCAAGCTCCCGCGAGGCGGAATACTATGTCGGCCACTATGCCGGGGAATATATCAACCGAATTAGCCAGATAGGCATTGAACACCTTGCGACTGTATATATCGCCGATGTCCGAATCCCGGAAGAGGCCATAATCTCCTACCTGATTAAAATAATTGTCATACTGAGCATCAATCTGGGTAATGGCCGACGTGGCCGTTCCTGAAACATTGTCAGGATTGTAGGTGTCTTCGGATTCGTCATTGCCGAACTTAAACTCATAATTTACCGCCGGTTCTACTGTGGTTGAGAATTCGTCCGACACTTTCCCGTCAAGAACGATGACATTACCGGATACCAGGACGTCGCGGGCATTTATCAGCCTGGCCTTGTTCCCGTCCAGGAAGAATCCGGCACATAATATCCGGCAACAGTTGTCCAGGACATCCTTGAAGGTAATTTTCGGAAAATTGTCTTCATTGATGCTACCGATACAGGCAGGCGCGATTTTGTTCCCGTACAGGCAAACAATAGACATCTGATTGAAAATAGCCGCGACCTCGGAAGACACATCCAGCCACGAACTGCCGAATACGAACGAAATCATTCGTCGTATGCTGGCGGCATAGGACTGTACGAAATGATTCAAGCGTGAGTTTCCGTCGTAGCCGATAAAGTTGCGGTATTTCGCCTCAAAATCGATATGCTCGACCCCGAGGGTATAATAAGTAGTCTTGGCGACGGCGTTCTTATTGACAATGAGCGGAATCATTATTCGTGAGTCCAAAGGCCCGCGAGAAAGAGTCTCCGCATACACTGCATCCGTTGTGGAGAAGTCCTGGCTGATGCAATTGTCTATACCCTGCGCCGTGAAGGTGTACAGCAATTTCCCGCCGTCGAGGCCGTCGTATTCAAGGGTGCCGGTAAAGAGCGGCACTCCGTCGATGACGATGCGGCACGCCACGGAGCGCACGAAGGGCGCATAAGTGGCGGCTGGCGACAACAGCTGGAACACTTTCTGGTTGGTAGCCGTAATGGGGAACGCAATCTGCGACGACCATGGCACCGGCATATCGTCGGAGAGCAGGGGCTGCTCCGATTTTATTTCGAGTTCAAGATCGGGAGGAAGGTCGAGCCGGACCGTCCCCGTTGAAGTAACGGCATAGATTGCAATCATTCACGTACCTGGTTTACAGGTACAAAAATAGCCGCCCGAAGGCGGCCTGGAAAGGACAGCGGAGGCCCCGTCAGAGCTCCAGCTCCGCGTGCTCAAGCATTGCCCGGTGTATGGATGCGCATAGCCGTGGGAAGAAGTCCTCCTCGATGCTCTGCCGGATTTTCCAATAGCTGCGGCGGTAAAAGTTCGGGAACATAAATCTGTTTATCTCTGTGCCGTCCGAAGTCATTGTTACCCTGCTACCACCCATGACGTTTTCGCCTCGGGCGTGGCCGTGGATATATGTCATCTCTATAAGATAGTGCCCTTCAGTGCAATAGATGTATACAGTTGCAGATATACTATACTTTTTTTGTTTTAACGGTACATTATATATCGTGAACGTATAAGTATTATCCCCATATCCAAAACTTTTAATGATGGAGTTTCGAAAATCTACGAACTCGTTGCCCGGTCTTAACCATTCATCCGCCCATATCCTCAGTTGCTCAGGACTCGAGCCCGGAATATCATATTCTATTGAGAAAGATAAAGCGTTTGGTTCATAGAAATAATACTTGCCACTCTTCTCGTCATAATGCATATGCTGGGCATAACTCACGATGAACGGCAGCAATGCCAGACACAAAACAATAAGTATTTTTCTCATAGACAGACTCTTTGCCTGCAAATCAATGCAAAACGCGTGCCCGACTACCGCATCACACCCCTGCTACGCGCCCGGTCATAAGCGGATTCGGCTTCCTTGATGCCGCCCTCGCCAAGCAGCGGGACATAGGCCCGTATATTGTCCATCTTGCGCACAATCAAGTTGAGCATATTGATAATTTCCTTGTCTTGCGCCGGAGCACCGGCTAAATTCAGAGAAGAGCCCGTGGCCGAAACCGGGCCGCCCGCTTCGCGCCCTGAAAATACCTGAGGGATTACGGCGCGGAAGTCAAGGCTGCGAAGAGTACCCGCTCGCCGGGCCGTCTCGATGGTTGCAAGCATCGGGGCGAGAGTCGGATTGTCAACGCCCGACGCCGGGATTACATATTCCTCGCCGCTCTCGCCTACAAGCACGGTGGGGCGGTTCACGAATCCCCGTTTGTCAGGCGAGAGCCGGGCATTGAACTTCTTGCCATCCTGCTCGCGTGTTACTAATATGGGGCCGCCATCCTCTGCGCCTGAAACGGGAGTAGCTGCAATGAGACTTATTTCAGCCGCACCAAGCGCCGCCATTGTAGAAGCTGCCGCTATACCCCAGGGCGTAGGGCCGAACTGGGCAAGAGTCTTTGTCACGCCCACAGCGGTATTGATGATGGCCTCGGCAATATTCATCCCTTTTGCTCTCAGGGCTTGCTTGAGGGAAAGCTCTTCTTCCTTTTCCTGCTGCTCTTTGTCAAGCCGCTCAAGTTCGGCATTGTATTGTTCCTGGCTGAGAATGCCGGCATTCAGCTGATCTTCGAAGGACTTCTTCTTATCTTCGTTATCCTTCTTGTATTTCTCGAAAGCCTGCCGCTCCTTTGCATTCACCAGGTCGATAGCTTTTGAAGCTATCTTCATACCCTCGGAAGCCGCGCCGCCGATACCGGACATTAACGTAACAAGATCGGAAGCCAGGAACTTGCCATTCTTAATGTTTGTAAAGAACGAATCCCATTCAGCCTGAGAGACCCCCAGAAAAGAGCCACCCCCGGCACCTTCTTTTACAGTGTTCTCTTTTAACGATTGCCCAACGGCAAGAATCTTGAGTTCAGTGTCGGCCAACTGGGTTTTGAACTTAGCCAGTTGTTCTTCAGTAAGCTTGATGCCATTCAACGTTCCGGCTTCTATTATTTCCTCAAGCCTTGTTTTAAGGGTGTTAAGGTACTCGGTATCAATCTTGGCAAGGTCTTCATTCTTTTTCTTTTTATGGGCCAGTATCTTTTGGCTCCCTCCATCTTCTTGCAATATTAAATCATTATAATATGATTCAACATTTTTTCTCCTCAATTCATACGCCTCCTTCGACTTGTTCAATGCCTCGTTCTCCGCTTCGACATTGATAAGGGCAAGCCTGTGCTTGTGATTATTCTCGATAAGCACAAGCAGGTCGAGATGGTCTTTGTACTTCTCGCGCTCCTTGGCATAACGGGTATTCTCGGCCTGAATCTTCTTCTCGGCGGCCGACATATGGTAGGAATCCATCTCGTCACGCAAAGCCTTGGACGCTTCCTCAAGCTCCTTCTCTTTCTTTGCCGCATCCTCCCTGTGCTTCATAATCAGGGTCTGAAGGTCGGATTCAATCTTCAGCCTAGCGACGCCCGAATCCTTGCCGGACGCAAGACGGGCGGTGTATGCCGTAAGTTCAGCCTGGTACAGTTCTTCTTCAAACTGCGATTTGGACATCAGCTCATCCTCGTTGTACCTCCGGGTGAGCTCCGCCTTCGCCCTAAGGTAATTCTCGTCAGACTGAAGGGACCACTGCTGTTTGCTGCCGCCCTTACCACCATAGCCTCCATTGTCATCACCGGCAGTGGAGCCTGAGGTTGGGTTCGGATTGACAGTAGGAATACTCTTCCTTATCTCTTTCACCCGGTCCCACGCATTTTGTAGGATATATATATCCTCGTCTATCTTATCTTTTTCCTCATGGAGTTTCACTCGCTCTTCTTGGTCTTTAATATCTAGAGAGAGGGCTTTTATCCTTGTCTGAATCTGCTGACGATGCAAATTCATCTTGGCAAGCTCGGCCTTGATGCCTTCGTCGGTCACGTTACCGGCCTGCAACTCATCCATCTTGGCATCTATACTAAACTCGATCTTGTCGCTTTTGGACATAGTTAAGTCTCGCATAGCAGTAACCAGCTTGGTGGTCATATCAATCACCCATTTCAAGAAGCCCTTGCTATTGTTCAGAGACAGTATAAACGCCTCCCACGCACTTTTGAGTTTGTCGATACTGCCTGCCAGCGTATTAGACCTTTGCGTGGCAATTCTTTCAAGGTCGCCCTCCACATTACCCAGCTCCGTATGGAGTTTGCGGGCCGATGATACGCCGTCAAGGAAGGCGTTGAAGGCACTGACCGAACGCTTGTCGGTAAGTGCCAGCGCGCCGGCGAGGTCTATTCCGCTACCCTTCAGTTTCTCGAAGGCATCCATAAGCGAATCGAAATCCTTTACCGGCGCTCCTATTGACTTTGCCAGTTTTCCATTAGTATTTGCGAGGTTAAGGAGGATATTGCGGGTGGCTGTCGCCGCCGAAGATGCGTCGAACCCGGCATTGGCAAGGGCGCCAAGCAAGGTGGTGGTATCGCGCAGCGAGAAACCGAAGGTCTTGGCCACCGGGCCCACGGTCGACATAGCTGTTTGAATGAATGAGAAGTTCAGCGCCGACTTGTTGGTAGCCACGGCCAGCACACCGAGAGCTTCGTCAGTCTTTGCCGCATCGAGGCCGAAGATGCGAAGTGTAGCACCGGCGAGCGACGCCGCCGATGCCAGGTCCGTACCCACTGCGGTAGCGAAGTTGAGTACGCCCTTCGACATGGCTTTAATCTGGTATTCGTTAAAGCCGAGTTTCGCAAGTTCCGTCTGCAATGATGTTACCTCTGATGCCGTGTAACGGGTAGTAGCGCCCAGGTCCTGAGCGCTGCGGGTGAGCATATCTATCTGGGAGACATCCTTTCCGAGCACGGAGGCGAGGTTCACGTTGGCCTGTTCGAAATCGCCGATTTTTTTAGCAAATGAACTTATGCCTCTCGCCGCCATAGAAATACCGGTCATAATCAAACCGCCCTTGAACAGTTTGGACATTTTGCTGGTGGCTCCGTTCAGTTTCTGGATACGCGCCGTACACGCCTCGACCTCTTTTTTCAGACGCCTGAAATTCTCTGTGCCGGGCATAGCCGCGGCAAGCTGGGTTTTCGCAAGTTTGAGGTTCTTGCGAAGCTCCTTAAGCGACATAGTGTTCAGCTCGTAATGCTTGGTAAGCTCCTCAATCTTGGAATTGTGGTACTGAATCTTACCATTGCAGCGCTCTATCTCCTGCTCGGCCCGCTTCTGGGTAATCGTACCCTTCTGCACGGCGGCCTCATAGCGTGCTATCTCCTCTTTCAACTTCGTCACCGCTTCACGGTGTTTGGTGACATTTTTCTGCGCTTCTTCGCTATTTACTAAAACATTGAGCCTCAGCTCTTCGTCTCTCAGTCTTGACATAATATGACTACTTCTTTACAGAATCTGAAAAATCATCGGCGTATCCGTTCATCAGCTGGTCGGCAATACGGCCGAAGGTGCAGTAAACGAAACGGTTGTGGATTCGGGCCCGCTTGTGACGGTGGCCTCCGAGCACCTTCATGTCAATGAAGCGCTCGTAAGCGGGGTGTACGAGGGTGAGCATGGAATCGCTGCTGGATACCCGTCGGCTGTCGAGAAGGGTGCCGCTGCGCCTGCCCACGCGCATACTGATTTCCGCCGTCTGCCTGTCGAGCAACCGGCGGCCTTCGCGTGAAAGCGTGTCTGCCACGAACCTGTCTATCGCCGACATAAGCCTCTAAGCCCGGAGGGTTATTTCCATACTGAACCCGCACCAGCTTCCGAACAGCAGGGCCTGCGGGACTATGCTCACGCTATCGACTGTCATCCCCGACAAGAGCCCGCAACGGCCCTCCGTGGAATCGGCAAGCATCCTGTCGAGGATGGCCATAGTCTTGGCCTGCAGCCGGTCGAACTGTTCTTCTTCGCCCTCCGGAGTCCTGGCATTGCCCAGGTCCTTGTCGAGCACGAAAATCACGGTGTCGAACATATACGATACCCCTTCGCCCTGAGGGAGAGAGAGGCGCGACTCGGGACGCGCCAGCAACACCTGGTCGCCTGACAGCCGCGAGAGCTTCGAGGTCGCGGAGCCCTGGGTGGTTACGTACTGGAAGCCGCAATCCAGCTCCGGCAGGAAGAACTCCCTCAGATAAGTCTCAAGATTTATGATTTTTTGAAGCCTTTTCATTGCGCTTGTTCTCCTTGTAGTTCGACCACATCACACCGAGGATATTGTACAGGGGCTCTTCATCCACGCGGTCGGCATTGCCGATGCTTCCGTCGCGGGCTATCTGGAGAGCCAGGTCGTTGAGCGTGACGGCCGGGCCCGTGCCTGCACCGCCACCATACAACAGGGCGAGGTCAACTTCTTCGCCGTTCAGGCGGATTTTCGCCGTCTGAAGGAAATTGATGCAGGCCGAGAACCACATCATTATGAGGGTCTTCTGCCACGGCGCCATTGCCGCCGCATCACGCACTGCACGCTCCTGGGCGGCATTCTGCATAGGCTGCACGAAACGTCCGGCAAGGTTGGGCCTTGCGCTCCGGCGCCTGTACAGGCAGGCTATGCAGCGGTCGAGGGCTTCCATTTCGCCCGTCGCGAAAAACTCGCCGAGCGCAGCCGATGCGTGGCGGAACTCCCCGAAGGTCAGGTTCACCAATGCAGAATCCGGACCGGTAAGGAGCGGACGAGCCACCCCGCTCCTTACGGCCGGCAAAGGATTGCGGACTGAGTTGAACGTAAGGCTCATCACCCCGACCTCATCCTTAGGCTTCGCAAAAAGGAAATCCAGGCAGCTTTCACACAGCCTGTAAATATTCTCAAGGGCTTCCTGCGACGCGGCTATGGAGCCGTGCGGAGCCCGGAAATTCTTGTTAAGGAACTTGAAGAGTATCTCCACGTTCAGGCGCAGCGCCGATATGGTGCCGTTGGCATAGTCGTCGTAGCGGCGGAACACGAACCGAACCTGCTCCGGAGTCATTTCATCCCACGAAGCGGGAAGTTGCACGCTGCGGACAATCTTTCCCGCGTCGTCGGTAAAATCTATCTTGTTCATACGGTGAAGTACTTTTTGCGGGGGTCATTGTCAGGCACCAGCCTGGCCCCTTTCCAGGGATTGCCGCTGATGGCGGTCACAAGGTCTCTCTCCGCCTCAGTGGCCTGTTCGAGAAGATTACCCAGATACCATTCAATCTCTTTGAGGCTGGCAGCCGACGAAGCCCGGTTGCCCTGATAGGTAGGCGAGAACCTGCGTGACACTGACAAGGGGAACGCATCCAGGGTCCAGCGCTTGACGGCGGTCACGAGAGCGTGCAGCACGACATAGCGCACGGCGGTTGCGGCAACGGTTTCGCCGGCTGAACCGGCGAGTATCGCATTGACCGTATCCGTACCCACAAGGCCCGCAAGACGGGTATTCTGGACTTCGAGCATTACCGGGAGCATCTTGTAGTACATGTAATAGCTGTGGTCGGCGGGATAGACCTCTTCCATTGCCGCAAGGCTGCGGACAATCGAAGAACGCTGCCTGAATCCGCACCCGGAGCGGGACCATTCGGCAAGGCCCTGTTTCTCAAGATACTCAAGAAGCAGGTCCATCGCACGGTAATAGCGCTCGCGCATCTCGCGGTCGTCGCGGTCAACCATCCATTCGAAAGGCACTTTCTCGTTGTCGTCGGTCTTGATTTTGCGTCCCGTCTCGCCGTGGCTGAGCATATTCAGGCGGGCGTGGCGGGATATGGCAAGATAGGCTACCGGCTTACGTACGGCATTGGCAAGCAGCTGCTGCGCCTCCGTGGGAATGTCTGCCTCGTAGGCCTGCTCCGCAAGCGCCATCACTTCCTCGCCGATGACGGAAGCGACTTCGTTACGGGCACTGTCCAGCTCCGATTCTATGCTGCGGAAGTCGGCGCTTGCCTGGAAGGTCCCCGATAGTTCGTAGAGTTCGCGTGAACCGTTCAAGTCTTTGTTGAAAAGCATATTTACTGATTTTTAAGCCGTGCGGAAGAGGTCAGCGCCTCCTCGCTCTGGATTGACTGATGATAGAAGCCGAGGCGAAGGTCCTTGCCCGGGAAATTGAAGGCTATCGCCTGATTGAGGGGTTCCAGGATGATGCTTTCGGGAATCTCGACGTCGGAATGCAGGTAGAGTTTGAAGGCGTAGAGCAATTCCGAGCCGGAAGCGAGCTTGCCGTTGACCATAATGTTGGAGAGCGAAGGATGCAGGCCCATGCCGGAGGTAATCGCGCTCACGGATGCCTCGCCAATCTTCAGCTGCGAGTCCACGAAATCCTTGATTTTCTGGTCCACGGCTTCGATTTTCCACGCCTGAACGTTCCCGTTGTCGTCGGTAACGTCAATGGAGTGGAAGAGCTTGCCAGCATTCTCCTTGCCGGTGAGCACCGCGACCATCTGGTCGAGAAGGAGGCTGGTAATCCGGCCTATCTCTTCCTCCACCTGGGCGTCGGACCATTCCGGATGCATATTCCGTATCACCGTGCGCCGGTAGTCCCAGTAAGCCTCCGAGCTGTGGATGTGATAGGCAAGGTTGATTCCGTTCTCGGTCACGTACTTGAAGATGGTCGGAATCTCGGAGCCCCGAATTATCCAGCGCAGCGCTCCCCAGAACTGAGGGATTGAATAGAAGTCGCGGGCATAGCTCTCAAGACGGTTGTACGAAGCGGATGCCGGATACAGTCCCGGATTGCGGCGGTCATAGACGGGATAGAGGGTGATTCCCGTACCCGTGCAGGCGTGCTCGAAATCGCCCACCGCAATGTGTTTGACGTCCGCGAGGCGGTTCGAATTGTTCTCCGGCCACTCAAGGCGGGCATTCTTCGCGGGGATGTGCTCAAGCGCCGCAATACGTGGCTTGCGACCGATTCTGCGCCCCCTTTCCAGGTATTTGGCATCGTAGAAACCGCCCAGATGGAGGTAATCGAGGATACAACCGCGTATGTAGCTGCAATAATCCCACGATTCCAGCCAGGAGCGGACCTCGGGGTCGTCGAGCCAGAACTTCTGCACGGTTCCGCCATCGTACCCCAGCTGGTAGAGCCTGGGGCCCTGCCCCCAAAGCAAACCAAGTTGCCGGTTGATAATGCCGGGAACGAGGTTATTGTCGCCGACTATCTCGCGGATGCGGACGGGGATGTCGTTCTGCCAGCCGAACGGGACTATCTTCACGCCCCCTACCGTCTGGGGCATCACCTCCCAGTTGCGCTCGGAGTTTTGCCATACCACGGTTGAACCGATACCCCCGTCCATCTTATTCGACAGGATGTACACGCGGCCGTCGTCAAGATGCGCCGCATAACTGTGCCCGGATATTTTTTCTTTCTTCATAGCAATTATTTCAACGTCAGTTTAACGCCTTCGAAGACCATCAGAAGGGGCTGGTAAAAGCGGCGTATCTCCATCGTATCGAGGTTGATGTAGCGCTCGACGATTTCCGCGTCGCGATGGCGCTCCTTCACCTCCCGGCTAAGGAATCGGCCGTTTCGCACTTCCACCACCCCGTCGCTGGTGCCGTTCTGGCTGTTATACGACATAAAAGAGAAGCTGAAACTCTTCCCTGCAGCCGACAACTCGCGCCCCCTGTGTATGGCTTCGTATAAATCCACGGTGCAAAGTTATAACCCGCGTGCGCGCATAAAAGGACAGCCGCACGGGCTGAAGGCCCGGAAAGAAAGGCCGGACGGTATTCGGCCCCGGGCGGAAAGCGGCCCCGGAAAAGCCGAAAAACGGCGTTATTCAGATACCTGCGCGCGCGTAATGCAGGAGATGTCAAGCGCTTGACATTCAATGCTCCCGATAAGAAGATAATATTCACACTTCCGAGCCCGGCCCGCGCTCAACTTCGCTTGCGATTGCAAGCGTATCGTAGGGTGATATATGGCGGGTGGGTTACTTCAGCACCATATCGAGGTTGCCTGGTGCGGCAAGGGGCGCGCCCTTCGAAATCTGCCGCGCCCGGCTCTCGCCGAAGTGGGCGCGTCCGATGTTGAATGCCGGCGGCATCGCCGCGAACAGCGGAGCGGCGGCGGCGGC
>JAFSVP010000121.1 GCA_017444905.1 Bacteroidales bacterium | reverse complement strand
GGCCGCCATCGGGGCCAAGATAATAGCCCGAGAGACGGTCAAGCAGGTCCGCAAGGACGTTACCGCCAAGTGTTACGGAGGCGACGTCACCCGCAAGCGCAAGCTCCTCGAAAAGCAGAAGGAGGGCAAGAAGCGGATGCGGCAGATAGGCACGGTGCAGGTCCCCCAGAGCGCCTTTATGGCCGTACTGAAGCTTGACAGCTAGCATATACTTTTAATCCACATAATTACTGACGACATGATTCGAAAATACCTTGTTGCCTTGTCGGCACTTCTGTGCGGAGCACTGTGCCTTGCACAGACTACCATTTCGGTCTCCGACCGCGAGAGGGCTGCGGAGCTTGTCTCCAAGATGACCCTGGAGGAAAAATGCCTGCTCATTGCCGGGCAGGTTGACGGATTCCACACCGCCGCCATCGAGCGCCTCGGGATTCCTTCCGTGCGCATGGCCGACGGCCCGCAGGGCGTGCGCAACAAAACCCGCAGCACATATTATCCCTGCGGCATTTCGCTCGCCGCTTCGTTCAACCGCAGCATTGCGGCAGGCGTAGGCAGGGGCATCGGGCGCGACGCCGGAGCAAGGGGCGTACGCATTATGCTCTGCCCCGGTGTAAATATCTACCGTTCAGCTCTTTGCGGGCGTAATTTCGAATATTACGGAGAAGACCCGTACCTTGCTTCGGAGACCGCCGTCGAGTACATCAACGGCATCCAGTCGAACAGGGTAATCGCCACCATCAAGCATTTTGCGCTCAACAACCAGGAGTACGACCGTCACGCCGTGGGGTCCAATGCCGACGAACGCACGATGAACGAAATCTATTTCCCCACTTTCCGCAAGGCTGTAGAAAAGGCCCACGTGGGAGCTGTGATGACCAGCTACAATCCCGTGAACGGCGTTCACGCCGCTGAAGACGCGACGCTTATCGGCCAACTCCGCCGCTGGGGCCACAAGGGAGTGGTAATGTCAGACTGGACTTCCACCTACACCACCCTGGGCTGCCTTACGAGCGGGCTCGACCTCGAGATGCCCAAGGGCCACGTTATGAATCTTGAAGAGATTTCCGAGCTCATCGGGAACGGTGTGGTGACTGAAAAGATTCTGGATTTCAAATGCATCCGTATTCTCAGCCTCTTCTCGGCCTACGGTCTTCTGGACAAGCCTATGGTGGATGAAGGCACGCCGCTGGAATGCGCAGAGTCGCGCGCCGAGGCTTATGCCGCCGCCCTTGAGGGCCCGGTGCTGCTGAAGAACGACGGCATCCTGCCCATCCAGCCGAAGAAGCGCAACCGAATAGTGGTACTCGGCCCCAACGCCGACAAGATTCCCTTCGGAGGCGGCTCCGGAAGGATGGATCCCATCGAAGGCACCACGACCACCCTTTATCAGGGAATGGCGGCCCTCGGCAAGAAGTACAGCACCCAGCTGATGGACTGGAAGAGCATCGACGAGAAGGCTCTGTCGGCAGCTACCGCGGTGATTGTCGCCGTAGGCTTCGATCACGACACCGAGCTTGAGGGAGCCGACCGCAGCTATGCTCTCCCCGAAGGGCAGAACGAGCTGATTGCCAAAGTTGCGGCTCTGAATCCCAACGTGATAGTGGTCGCCAACAGCGGCGGCGAGTTCGATATCACCCCCTGGATTGACAATGTGAAGGCCCTGATTATGGCCTGGTACGGCGGGCAGGAGAGCGGCAAGGCTCTCGCCGCCATCATTTCGGGCGAGGTATCCCCTTCAGGCCGTCTCCCGTTCACATTCTGGGGCTCTGAAGGCGCCAATCCCCTGTCGAAGTATTACACAGTTTTCACTCCCATTATCAACAGGACCCGCACCAACCGCGACCCTTACCTTCACGCCGAGTATCGCGAGGGCGTGTTCGTGGGCTACCGCGGCGTGGAGCATTTCGGCGTTGACCCCATGTTCCCCTTCGGCTTCGGCCTCACTTACGGTGATTTCGAGTATTCCGGCCTTTCGGTGGAGCCCGCCGGCGGCGGCTTCAACGTGAGCTTCACCGTCAGGAACAAGAGCCGCGTGAAGGCCTCCGAGGCCGTCCAGCTGTACGTAACGCCACTCGACGCATCTCTGAAGCGCCCTTACAAGGAGCTCAAGGGCTACGACAAGGTGGAACTTGCCAAGGGAGAGTCGAAGAGCGTGAGCATCTTCCTTCCCAACGAGGCATTCGCACACTACGACAGCATCGAGCACGGCTGGGTTGCCGACCCGGGCCGCTACGTCATCAAGATCGGCGCCTCCTCCGCCGACATCCGCCTCGAATCCGAGGTTACGCTGTAAAACGGCATAGTACGGGTACCCGTGCCTTTTATTAATGAGTGACTGGCCGCGTATTGCGGCCGGTTCTTTTTTGCTATTTTTTTATTTCCTCAAAAAACACTATCTTGCAAGTCAGAGGGCTCTTAACGCCCTTGATGACATATTAATTAGCGTTGCTATTTGTCACTCTACGTCGAAATGTAGGAAGTTTTGATACCATGAGAATGACAAATCGTAATGCTCGCGGTATACGCGGGCTTGATTTGTTTTATGGTATGGTCTCCTACAACCACGACGTGAGCGAATCTGGCCCGCGTCTTTTTTTGCAATAAAATGGAGACAAAATAATTGCCGTAATTGCAGGTGCCGGTCCGGCAGGACTCACCGCCGCGTATGAATTATTGAAGAAGACGAATGTCAAGCCCATCGTCCTGGAAGCATCGGACGCCATTGGAGGTATTTCAAAAACCGTCCGGTACAACGGCAACAGAATGGACATCGGCGGCCATCGCTTTTTCTCAAAGAGCGATGCTGTAATGGACTGGTGGAACAACATTATGCCCCTGCAGGGAGCCAGGTCCAAGGATGACATTCTGCTCTCCACTCTTCTTATAGATCAGTTACGAAAATTTAGCATCACACCTATACTCAAATTATACGACATTATTTTTGCACGATGATTTCCTGGTCAGCAGTCATACGTACTCTTGGGAATACCGGAGATAAATATATCCGGACGATTCATTCAATTCTCAATCAAAATATTCCCCCGGAAGAAATCATCGTCGTTATTCCTCACGGCTATAGTCTTGATTATGTATGTGGGAAAGAACGGATTGTATATAGT
>JAFSVP010000120.1 GCA_017444905.1 Bacteroidales bacterium | reverse complement strand
CGTGGTGAAAATCAACACCCGCAAGGGCAAGACCCCGCTGATGATTACGATGTCCACCAGCCCCAACACCAAGCAGCTCTCGGCGAGCAAGGGCTTCGGACTCGGCAACGGACGCGGCGGAGCTTCGAGGGGCGTAATCAACGCAAGCCTCGAATACACCAAGTCGGTATCCGACCCCCTGTCGCCTTACACGGCCTACGACCGCAAGCAGCTTTCGCTCAGCTGGTTCAACCTCCTGAACAGCGGCATCTTCGCTTCCGCGCCCCTGCGTATCACCATCGGCGCCACAGGCAACCTCGGAGGCAGGAACACCACGGCCGACCCCGACGCTCTCCAGAACACCTGGACCATAGCCTCCGACAACGCAGTCCGCGGCAACCTCTCGCTCAACTGGCTCCTCAGCAAAAGCTGGATTACCAACCTCGAGCTCAACGCCTCCGTCTCCTACGGCGACAAATACACCCGCGAAAACTCCTTCTATTCCTCCGCCTCCAACAAGATAGTCCTGCACGGCACCGAGAAGGGCTTCTTCATGGCGGAGCCCTACAACCCCGGAGCTTCCCAGGCAGTTCTTTCGATACCTTACGGAGAGTGGTTCAACGAGATGCGCGACGACGACCGCCCCCTTTCGTCGAAAGTCACGCTGAAGGCCAGCTGGGCCCGCAACTTCGGAAAAATCAACAATAAAATAAAACTCGGCGCCGACTGGAGCCAGGACTGCAACTTCGGCATCGGAGCCTGGACGCCGGAGCTTGCAACCGCCCCCTCTTTCCGCGAGTACCGCTACTGCGACAACCCCGCGATGCACAACATAGGCGCATACCTTGAAGACAATATCCTCATCCCCATAGGCAAGGGAAGGCTCAACCTCATAGCCGGAATACGCAACGACAACACCTATATCAAAGGCTCCGACTACGGGCTCACCTCCAGCTTCTCTCCCCGTTTCAACGCCAAGTACACCGTCTTCCAGGCCGGAAGCCGGAGGTCGAAGGCCCTCCGGGAGCTCTCGTTCAGGGCCAGCTGGGGCATAGCGGTGAAGCTCCCCTCATTCTCGGTGCTCTTCCCCATTCCCACCTACCGCGACGTGCGCGTATTCACCTCCACCACCAACTCCTCCAACGAGTCGTTCTCGGCCTACTACATCGAGCCCAGGCGCATAACCTACAATCCCGAACTCAGATGGCAGAGCAACCGCCTGAGCGAGATAGGCATGGAGATGGACCTCCTGGGCACAAAAATATCGCTCGCAGGCTTCTGGAACCGCACTTTCAACGCCTATACGCTCGCCGACGAATACTACCGCACGAGTTATGCTTACACGCCCGACTCCATGCTCTCGGGCCTCCCCATACCCGCCGACGACCGCATCTACAGCATCGACCGCGTCAGCGGCATCGTCACAGTGAGCGACCGCACCGGCAGGCAGCCCTCGCAGCAGCTGGGATACCAGACCTACAAGGAGCTGGCCCACAACCTGAAGCCCGACAACGAGCAGACCCCCATCGACCGCTACGGAGTCGAGTGGGTGGTGGACTTCACCCCCATCAAGGCCATAGGCACCTCCATACGCCTCGACGGCACCTGGTATGCCTACCGTTCGCTCAAGTCGAACGTAGTGGCCTACAGCCCGGCCACGCAGCGCTCCGCCCAGGACGGTATGCCATACCCGTACATAGGCTTCTATTACGGCGACAATTCCTATTCCAACGGTTCAGAATCCGCCACCCTTCGCAACAACATTACCGTCACCACCCACATTCCGAGGGTGAGGCTAATAATAACCCTGAAGCTTGAGAGCACCCTGCTCCGCTACAGCCGCACGCTCAGCGAGCGCACCGACGGGAGCGAACTGGCGAAGGTGATTTCCGACAGGCAGGACATACTCTCCACCACCGGCGAATCCATTTACGATGGCGACAATTTTGCCGTCAGGTATCCGGAATACTACTGCAGCTACGACGACCCCACGCCCCGCAACTACCTCGAAGACCTCAAGGCCGCACGCGAGAATCACGACGACAAGCTCTTCAACGACCTCTGGCAGCTGGCGTACAAGTCCAATTACCTCTATACATTCGCAAAGGATTACATCTCCCCGTACTTCAGCGCCAACTTAAGCATAACCAAGGAGATAGGCGACATTGCATCCATCTCGTTCTACGCCAACAACTTCTTCAACAACCAGGCTCAGGTATGGTCCACCCGCACGCAGACCTACCTCTCGCCCTCCAACTATATCCCCCGTTTCCAGTACGGGCTTACCCTCAGGCTAAAGTTCTAATCATAAATTCATAAAGAGTATGAAAAAGTTAGTTATTTTATTGTTGGCAGCGGCCGCCCTTGCGGTTTCCTGCAAGAAAGAGGCTCCCCTCTTCGAAATCCTCGTCCAGCTTACCATAAACGACGAGCCCCTGGGCGAAGACGACATTACCATCAACCTCAGCGACGGCAGCGTCTCGTTCGACGCAGTTACCGGAGCCAGCGGCAACGCCACGTTCAAGGTGCCCGCAGGCCTCTACACCGCCAGCGCCTCGTTCAAGCGCTCTTACGGCGGCAAGATTTACAACTACAACGGAAGCACGCAGGTCCAGGCAGTGACGGGCGGCGCCGACAAGTTCAACCTTCCCCTCACCCGCTCCACCGCAAGCCAGCTTATCATCAAGGAAGTTTACAACGGCGGCTGCATGGACAACGCGGGTTCCAAGAACTACCAGTTCGACAAGTACATAATCATCTACAACAACTCCGACACCGAGGTTGACGCAAGCAACATGTGCATAGCAATGGCACAGATTTCCAACACCAAGGCACAGAACAAGTATGCTGCCGAAGACGGCTCCCTCACCTACGAGGCCGAGGGCTGGTGCCCCGCATCCTACTCTATCTGGTGGTTCCAGGACGGAGTCAACGTGACGATTCCTCCCTACTCGCAAATAGTAGTCGCCATCAACGGAGCCATCGACCACACCGTAACCTACAGCAACTCGGTCAACCTGGCAAACGCCGACTTCTGCATGTACGACCCCGAGTCCGGATTCAACCACGCATCCTACTACCCCGCCCCTTCGGCATCCATACCTGCCAACCACTATATGAAGACCTACGTGTTCGGTATGGGCACCGCCTGGGCCTTCCCCATGCAGTGCGCGGCACCCTTCCTCATCATGCCTGACGTCGATATCCAGACCTTCGTAAAGAACCCCGCCAACTTCGACAACAAGGCCATCAACCTCTCCGGCAACTATGCAAAGATTCCTCAGAGCTGGATTCTCGACGCCCTCGACATCTGGACCGCCGCCGACGAGACCAAGTACTTCGGCCGCTTCCCCGCCGTCAACAATACCGGCTACCAGGTTCTGACCAACAAGCTCGGCTACACCACCTACAGGAACGTCGACAAGGAAGCCACCGAGGCCATCGCCGAGAACGAAGGCAAGCTGGTTTACAACTATGACGGAGCAGTCAACAACGACGACACCGATCCTTCCGGCATCGACGCGGAGGCTTCCATCGCCAACGGCGCCAAGATTGTCTACATGGACACCAACAACAGCGCCAACGACTTCCATATGAGGAAGTTTGCGTCAATAAGGAAATAAGAAGCTGTTTATAATTTATCAACATCAATCTTCTCGTCAACAAATTGTAAACAACTTCTAAATGTTTTTGGGAATCCGTATCGCGGCCTCCTGCGCCGTCCTCCTGTGCCTCGCGGCCCCGGCCGCGGGGCAGGGCGGGGCGTTCGACTTCGAGTACCGGAAGGGCTCCGACCCGCTGCTGGGCTTCGGCAACGCTGCGGCTCTTGCCGGTACCGATGCCGACATTTCCGAAGTACGCCTCACTTTCTACAAGGATAACGGAGGGCTGATTCCCCTCTGGGGCTCCGACGACAGCTGGGCGGCGGGAGCCGCTACGGAATCTTACAAAAGGGTATCCGACAGGCTCGTTTTCAGCGGCAAACTCGGATACGAGTACTACCGGGGGCTTCACTGCGGCGGGCAGATCCTGCTCGACCCCGCCGACAATCCGGTAAATTTCCTCGAAGAGGACCTTTCCACCCGCGGCACCAAGGTGCGCGAGAGCTACTTCCTTTCAGGAGGGCTCAGCTACAACTTCGGCGGGTGCTGGTCGGCCGGCCT
>JAFSVP010000119.1 GCA_017444905.1 Bacteroidales bacterium | reverse complement strand
TACATCTCCAATACGCAGGAACTCCTCCCGCAGAGCTGGGAGAAATGGTGGAAGAGCGAAGACACCCGTCTGGTCCATTACATCGGCAAGGACAACATCGTCTTCCACTGCATCGTCTTCCCGGCCATGCTCAAGGCCTACGGTGACGGCTACATCCTCCCGGACAACGTCCCGGCCAACGAATTCCTCAACCTCGAGGGCGACAAGATCTCGACCTCGCGCGGCTGGGCCGTCTGGGCCCACGAGTACCTGAAGGATTTCCCGGGCAAGGAGGATGTCATGCGCTACGTGCTTACGGCCAACGCCCCCGAGACCAAAGACAACGACTTCAGCTGGAAGGACTTCCAGGCCCGCAACAATTCCGAGCTCGTGGCAGTGTTCGGCAACTTCGTGAACAGGGCCCTGGTGCTCGCCCACAAGTATTTCGGAGGCGTGGTCCCCGAGTGCGGCCCTCTTTCAGAAGTCGACCGCGAGGCCCTCGCCGGCATCCCCGAGCTCAAGGCCTCCATGGAAAAGAATCTTGAGGAGTTCAAGTTCCGCGAGGCGCTCAAAGACGCTATGGGCATTGCCCGCATAGGCAATAAATACATTTCCGATACCGAGCCCTGGAAGCTTGCGAAGACCGACCTCGAGCGCACCGCCACCGTGCTCAACATATCGCTCCAGATTTGCGCCGACCTTGCAATCGCTTTCGAGCCTTTCACTCCCTTTGCAGCCGGGCGCCTCCGCGATATGCTCAGGGTGTCGCTCGACGCCGGCACCGACCATCGCATCGGGGAGGCCGTTACCCTCAATACCTATAAAGAGGGTGAAGGCAGGGCCCTGCACACCCGTCATGCAGGCGAGGCTCTCGAGTGCGGCGCCAGCCTTCTTCTTGACTGGGATATGCTTGGAAATGAGCAGATTCTTCCCGCCGGACACGCCCTCGGTGAGGCGCAGTTGCTTTTTTCGCGCGTGGAGGACGAGCAGATTGCAGCGCAGCTCCGCAAGCTCGACGAGGCTCGCGCCCGGATTGAAGAGAAGGCCAGGGCCGAAGCTGCCCGCAAGGCGGCTCCGCTCAAAGACGGCTGCAGCTTCGAGGATTTCGAAAAGATGGACATCCGCACCGCCACCGTGCTTGAGGCCGGTCGCGTGCCCAAGACCGACAAGCTCCTGAAGCTCACCATCGATACGGGTATCGACCGCCGCACCATAGTGTCCGGCATCGCTGAATTCTACACTCCCGGGCAGATGGTAGGCCGGCAGATTTGCGTACTCGCCAATCTCGCTCCCCGAGTAATCCGGGGCATCGAGAGCCGGGGTATGATACTTATGGCCCGCCAGGGCGACGGCAAGATGCGCTTCATTACACCCGAGGAGGTCCTGAACAACGGCGCCCAGATTGGATAGGCCTATGTTTTCACGGTTTTCACGTCCTGTCAGTATGCGTAAGGCTTCTCTGGTGCTGTTTCTGCTGCTTATACTGCCGGCATCTTTCTCTCCTGCGGCCCGTGCCGACAGGTATGAAGACCTTATGGGTGTGTATCATCCATATAAATATGTAGAAAGCGCCTCCACTCCGGCGCCCAAAGGATACAAGCCGTTTTATATAAGTCATATAGGAAGGCACGGGAGCCGCTATCCCGTGAACGCCGCCTATGTAGCCAACGGGCTTTCGCCCCTTTCTGCCGCCGACAGCCTGGGTCTGCTTACGCCGGAGGGGCGCCGCCTTCTGAAGTGCTTCCGCAATCTTGACATTGTTTCAAGGGGTACTTATGGCTTGATAAGCGAGCTGGGCGCGCAGGAGCACAGGCAGATAGCCGCCCGTATGGCGGAGCGTTTCCCTGAGCTGTTTTCAGGCCGCCGGGGCCGTGACAGCGTGGCCTGCTTCTGCACTCACAAGCAGCGGGCCATCCTTTCGATGACGAATTTCGCTTCGGTGCTTGCGGCAAGGGCGCCCCGTATGAAGATGAGTTTCGCCGCAGGGGAGCGCTGGTATGACGTTCTCTGCGCCGAGGACAAGGCCGCTTCCGGCCTCAAGGGAGGCTCTCGCAAGGCTGATGCGGCAATGGCTGAAAGGTTCGATTTCAGGGCGTTTTATGCCCGCATTTTCAACGACCCTTCCGCAGGCCGCAAGCTCGTGAAGAACGACCGCCTGATGGCCGAGACCTGCTTCACCAACGGTACGGTTGCTGCAGCTCTGGGCTACCCCGAGCTGATGCGTTTCCTTACTCCGGAGGAATACGAGGTTACAGCCCTGGTTTATAATGCCAAGATGTATTACCAGCACTGCGGCTCGGCCGAGCAGGGGGAGTGGCGTATGCACATTATGGATAATCTCGTGGCTGATTTCATCACCCGCGCCGACAGGGCAGTGATGGGGAACGCCGTTGCGGCAGACCTTCGTTTCAGCCACGACGTGGGCCTCATGCCCTTTTTCTCGCTGATAGGCTTGAAGGGTTTTGACTCCCGCGTTACCTTCGAGGAGGCTTCCGACGTGTGGGACTCGTCAGTCCTGATGCCCATGGCCTGCAATCTGCAGATGGTATTCTATTCCAATCGCAAGGGCGACATTCTGGTGAAACTCCTGCTCAATGAAGTTGAAACCTGCATCCCCGCCCTCGGCCCCGGCCCCTGGTACTCCTGGCCCGAGCTCCGCTCCTACCTCGTCAGCCTGATTACAGGCGGGGGATTTTGAATTGAGGGAATTATTCGTTATCTTCGCGGAGATGCGGCCGGATGTAATTCTTCAGGCTTGCGGCCGGCCGCCACACTAAACGCATAGAAAATGAGAATAAAACTGTTTCCGGCTGCCGTGGCGGCCTTCGTTTCCGTATTGTTCGTTTCCTGCAACAATAATGACCTTTCGGCAGAGTTGGCTACGCCCGACCCCGTTCAGGAGGAGGTCGAGGCCCAGGGCCTTGAGTACGTGGCCATACCGGCGGGCATGGACCTTATAGGCGACATCGGTTCCAAGGCTTCCGGCGAGGAAGTCTGGGACGAGGGCGTCGGCTTCTGGGTGATGGACGAAAAGGGCGAGTGGATTCCCGACGAGGGAACGGCAGGTGCTGCTCTCAGCTTCTGCGCTGATGGGGGCGCCTTTGCAGGAGACGGAGCCGCCGATGGCGAGGCCACGGGAATTGACGCTCAAAACGCCCCTGCAGAAGCTTCAGAGGGTGATTTGACCCCCCCATACCAGCAAAACTGCGCC
>JAFSVP010000118.1 GCA_017444905.1 Bacteroidales bacterium | reverse complement strand
CGTAGCGCTCCTTGCCGTATCCCATAGCCTTGCTGACCTCGGGAAGGGCGCGCTGAAGGGCCGCGAGCACGGCGTGGTCGCCGCAGCCGGGGCACCAGCGGACTTCCTGGTCGCTCTTGAAATCCTTGAATGTAAGATCTGCCATACTACTTCAGATTATTGATGGCGGCTGCGAGTTCCTCCACGAGGAAGGGCTGGCCCTGCACCTTGTTGAACTGACGGTAATCGAACTGAGGGAGCTCGCTGCGAAGATACGCGGCGAACTGTCCGGAGTTCAGCTCGCAGACGAGTATCCTTTCGAAGTGAGAGAACACTTCGGCGGTATTGGCCGGAAGCGGGTTGATGAAGTCGAAATGGGCGAAAGACACTCCCCCGGCCTCTTCGACGGCGTTGAGAAGGTGTCCGTAGGTTCCGCCCCAGCCGACGACGAGAAGTCCGCCCTCGGAAGGGCCGCAAACGAGTTCGAGGCGGGGAATGTCGCGGCTTATGCGCGCAACCTTCCCGGCACGGTCGGCGACCATGCGGGCGTGGTTCGCGGGGTCGTTGGAGAGCACTCCGGCGGGAGTCTTCTCAAGACCGCCCACGCGGTGCTCGAAGCCGGGAGTGCCGGCGGGAGCCCAGCGGCGCACGAGAGTCTCAGGGTCTTTCTCGAAGGGTTTGAAGCGTCCGCCTTCGGGCTGTCCGCTCACGAACGGGGGCTTGATGGCGGGATAGTCGGCCATCGAGGGTATGAGCCAGGGCTCGCTGCCGTTGCCGAGGAACCCCTCGGACAGCAGGATGACGGGAGTCATATGCTCGAGGGCGATTTTCGCCGCGGTGAAAGCCGCGTCGAAGCAGTGCGAGGGCGAATGGGCCGCCACCACGGGCATGGGGCATTCGCCGTTGCGTCCGTAGAGGGCCTGCTGCAGGTCGCTCTGATCGGTCTTGGTGGGAAGGCCGGTGGAAGGGCAGCCGCGCTGGACGTCCACGATTACGAGCGGGAGTTCCGCCATTACGGCAAGGCCCATGGCCTCGCTTTTTAGCGAAAGTCCGGGGCCGGAAGTGGTCGTGACGGCGAGGTTGCCCGCATATGCCGCACCGATTGCAGTGCAGATGCCGGCGATTTCGTCTTCGGCCTGCATCGTCTTGGCGCCGAGGGACTTGTGGATTGCAAGCTCCTCAAGGATGGCGGTAGCGGGCGTAATGGGGTATGAACCGCAGAAAAGGGGCAGGCCCGATTTCTCGGATGCGGCCAGAAGGCCCCAGGCGACGGCCTGGTTTCCGGTTATGTTGCGGTAGGTGCCCTTTTTGCGCCCGGACTCCGGAGCTATTGTATAGGTATTCGCGATAGCCTGTATGTTGGCGGCGTAGTTGAAGCCGTCGGAGAGTACCTTGCAGTTGGGAGCCACGAGCTCGGGGTGCTTCTTCGAGAACTTGCGCTCCAGATACTTGAAGATGTATTCGAGGGAACGGTTGTAGATGTAGCAGGCCATTCCGAGGGTAAACATATTCTTGCACTTGAGCACCGCCTTTGGGTCGAGGCCGCTGTCTTTGAGAGATTCCTTCGTGAGCGTGGAGATGGGGGCCGCTATGATGGCGCGGTCTTCCACGTGAAGCTCGGCGAAGGGGTCGCCGGTTGTGAAGCCTGCACGCTCCATGCCTTTCTCGTCGAAAGCGTCGGCATCGACGAGAATCATCGCCGTGGGCTTGCACCACTTGGCGTTGGACTTGAGGGCGGCCGGGTTCATCGCCACGAGCAGGTCGCAGTAGTCGCCGGGAGTGCCGAGGCGGCCGGAGCCGATGTGGACCTGGAAGCCGGATACGCCTCCCACCGTTCCGTGGGGAGCGCGGATTTCCGCAGGGAAATCGGGGAAGGTTGAAAGGGTGTTGCCGTAGATTGCGGACATATCCGCAAAAAGAGACCCGGTGAGCTGCATACCGTCCCCCGAGTCTCCTGCGAATCTGATTACAACATCCTTTAAGTCAATGACTTTGTGTTGCATCGCTATTGTGTGTTGAGTTACTGCTGCTGTGCCGCTTTTGCCTGAAGTTCCTTCTGGAGCGATTCGAGCGTGCGGTCGGCGGGTATGCCGAGGGCCTCGCGGGCCTTGGGAGTAAGGTCGTCGCTCTGACTGTCATCAATATAGAGCACCGAGCTCTTGTCGAACACGTAGATGTATCCGAGCTCCTTGGCAATCTTCTCCACGGTGTCGTTGGCCTTCTTGTAAATGGGTGCCATAAGCTGCTGCTGTTGCTGCTGGAGCTCGCTGCTGACGGACTCGCGGAATTCCATTATGCGCTGCTGCAAATCGGCAAGCTCCTTTTCCTTGGCCTCGACTATGGCAGGCGTCCAGGCGCCGCTTTTGCCTTTCTGCTGGTACTGCTGGTACTTGCTGTTGAACTCGTCGGTCATTGCCTGGAGAGTTTCGCCGGCCTCTTTCTGGGAGGCTTCCATAGTGGCGCGGGCCTGGTCGGCTTCGGGCATAAGCTGCACGATTTCGGCGAAATCGACGTGGGCGAACTTCGGCTGTGCGAACGCTGCCGCGCTCATCATTGCCGTTGCGGCAAGCAAGAGAATCTTTTTCATATCTGCAAAAATTTAATTGTTTCTAGAACTGTTGTCCGATAACGAAATGGAACTGGCTTCCGCCCGAGGAGCTGTCGTCGAATCCGTAGCCCCAGTCGATACCGAGCAGGCCTATCATAGGCAGGAAAATCCTGACGCCGACACCGGCGCTGCGCTTGATTTCGAAGGGATTGAAGTCACGGATGTCGCTCCAGCAGTTTCCTCCTTCGAGGAAAGCCAGCACGAAGATGGTGGAAGACGGCTGCAGGATTACGGGGTAGCGGAGCTCGAGGGTAAACTTGTCGTAAACGT
>JAFSVP010000117.1 GCA_017444905.1 Bacteroidales bacterium | reverse complement strand
CCGTTCGTTCATCTTCCCGCTGCAGCTGCGCGGGCACGGAAGGATGCCTCTGTCTATCGTTCTGATGGGAGTGATTTTCAATACTTTGAACGCTCTGATGCAGGGAGGATGGATTTTCTACGTCTCACCTGCAGAAATGTATCAGGCGGAGTGGCTTACCAGCGCCCCGTTCATCTGCGGAACGGCCCTCTTCATTGCGGGAATGACCATCAACATTCACTCCGACAGCATCATACGCAATCTCCGCAAGCCCGGCGACACTGCCCACTACCTGCCCCGGGGCGGGATGTTCCGCTATGTAACCAGCGCCAACTACTTCGGCGAGTTCCTCGAATGGACGGGCTTTGCCGTGCTCACCTGGTCGTGGGCCGGTGCCGTTTTCGCCCTCTGGACCTTCGCCAACCTGGCTCCCAGGGCCGCCCGCATCCATAATCTCTACCGGCAGGAGTTCGCCGGCCAGCTGGACCCGCACACCAAGCGGATGATACCCTTTATCTATTGAGAATATGATAGACTCTCCCGTTTTCACTCCCGTAAAAATAGGCCCCGTTACTCTTCGCAACAGGACCATACGCTCGGCCGCTTTCGAGAATATGGCCTACGGCAACAAACCTTCGCAGGACCTCTACGACTACCACGTGGCCGTTGCCAGGGGCGGAGTGGGGATGACCACTCTGGCCTACGCCTCCGTCAACCGGAGCGGCCTCTCCTTCGACGGGCAGCTGTGGATGAGGGAGGAGATTGTACCTGGCCTGAAAAAGATTACCGACGCCGTGCACGCTGCAGGCGCCAAATGCTCCATCCAGCTGGGGCACTGCGGCAATATGACTCACCGCTCCACCTGCGGCTGTATGCCCGTGGGCGCATCCGGCGGCTTCAATCTGTATTCTCCCACCTTCGTGCGGGGGCTGAAGATTTCTGAAATAGATGCCCTTGTGGAGGATTTCGGACACGCTGTGATGCTGGCCCGCGAGGCGGGCTTCGACTGCGTGGAGATTCACGCAGGTCACGGGTATCTCATCAGTCAGTTCCTCTCTCCGTACACCAATCACCGCCGCGACGAGTACGGAGGCTCGCTCCAGAACCGTATGAGGCTGATGCAGCGGGTGATACGCAGGGTGATGGAGGCAGCCGGCGACGACCTTGGAGTGGTCGTTAAGATGAATATGCACGACGGCTTCCGCCGCGGAATGCAGGAGAGCGAGTGCCTTGAGGTGGCCCGTGAGCTGGAGAGGCTGGGGGTGCACGCCCTCGTGCTGTCGGCCGGGTTCGTGAGCAAGGCGCCGATGGAGGTGATGCGCGGAGCAATGCCGCTGAAGACGATGACGCATTATATGGATATGCGCAAGTTCTGGTGGCTCAGGCTGATGGTCAGGATTTTCGGCCGGATTATGGTACCTACGGTTCCGTATAAGGAGGCGTATTTCCTGGAAGATGCGCTGAAGTTCCGCAAGGCGGTGAAGCTGCCGCTCATTTACGTGGGCGGAATGGTGTCGCTGAAGAAAATGGAAGAGGTGCTTGCCGCCGGCTTCGACGGCCTGCAGATGGCCCGTGCGCTTGTGCGTGATACCGATTTCGTGAATAAACTGCATAGCGGAGAGATTGACCGCAGCCCCTGCGGGCATTCGAATTACTGCATCGGGCGCATGTACACCCTTGAAATGAAGTGCAACCGCTGCGTGGCCGACCTGCCCTGCAGCCTGCGCCGTGAAGTGGAGGCGGCGGAGAAAAAGTGGAACTGAAAGGCCGCATAATCGTTACCGGAGCTACCGGCAGTATGGGAGCGGCGGCAGTGGAGGCACTCTCTCTTAAGGGAATACCGGTGCTGATGGCCTGCCGTAATCTCGAGAAGGCCGAGGCCGTAAAGGCTTGTATCTTTGGCCGCGTTCCCGGCGCCGATA
Organism: Bacteroidales bacterium; assembly: GCA_017444905.1. GTDB lineage: Bacteria > Bacteroidota > Bacteroidia > Bacteroidales > UBA932 > Cryptobacteroides. Next base: position 9,891 of record JAFSVP010000117.1, on the reverse strand, counting down.
TAGTGCTTGGACATCTCGACCTTTCATCTCTGGACTCGGTGCGCACCTTTGCAGAAGGCGTGGAGCCGGGCTCGGTAGCGGGTCTTTTCAATAATGCCGGAGTCATATCCAAGGGATACATCCTCACTCGGGACGGCCTTGAGAATACGTTCTCTGTCAATTACTTCGGGCCGTGGCTGCTGACTCTTATGCTGCTTCCCAAGCTCCCGCAGGACGCCCATATAGTAAATATGGTGTCGCTTACCTGCCGATTTGCTTCCATTGACGAGGCGGCCCTGCAGCCTTCGGAAAAGGATTTCAGTCAGCTTGGAACCTATGCACGGGCAAAGCGGGCGCTTCTGTCGTTCTCGCTGGAGCTCGCAAGGCGCTATCCCAGTCTGAAGGTGAATCTTGCAGACCCCGGGGTGGTGGCCTCCGATATGATAGACCTCGGGCACTGGTACGACCCGTTTGCCGACCTGCTCTTCAAGCCTTTATGCAAGACTCCGGCCTCCGGCGTGCGTCCTGCCCTCCGAGCCCTTTCGGAAGATATGCGCTGCCGCTACTATGTGGGCAGGAAGTGCCTTCCGGTGCCTTCAAGGTATATCGATGCCGATTTGGACAGCAGGATTTGGGAGCGGACGCGAAGGCTCGTCGGTGAGAAAATGGAAGTTGAGTTATGAAGAAAGTTCTGATTGTTCTGGCAGTAGTTTTCCTGTGTCCGGCCCTGCGGGCGCAGCAGCTATACAATATGAGTCTTGACAAGTGGTCGAGGCAGGGTCTTACCTGGAACCCGTATCCGAATGATGCAAGAGACTGGCAACGCACCTGGGACAGCGTGAACCGGGGGCTTATGATTCTGGGCATCAATACGATGGTGCCGGAATTCGAGCATCTTGCAGTCCCGGGTCCCGGCAAGGCTGCGGCAAAAATTGTAAGCCGCAATATCGCCTGGGGCTTCCTTACCGGGAACCTTTTTACGGGGCGTTTCGTTAGGGTGGTAAGGCTCTCGGGCATAGAGATGTACTGCGGGACTCCTTTCCGCGGGCGCCCCAAAAGCCTTTCGGGCTATTATCACTATATGCCGGGCGTAATCAACTTTGCCAGTGAACCTTATGAGGCCCTGAAGGGCAAGACTGATTCGGGAATCATAGAGATTTCTCTTTATTCCTGGCCCGAGGCTTTGCATATCATTACCAACGATATGCCGCCGCACGACTCCAGGGAAGACCCTTGTCTTGTGGGTATGGGAGTGCTCAGGATAACCGAGGCTACCGACGGGTACATCCACTTTGAACTGCCTATCGAGTATGTGAGCGACGCAACTCCCTCATTCGTAGGCATAAACGTCCTCTCCAGCGCCCTCGGACAGTTCTTTACCGGCAGCAGCCGCACCGTCCTCTACCTCGACGAACTGCGCTTCGATTATTGAGATACGCTGACCTCAGGCTGTATGGCAGGAGGCGCTCAGGATGCCCGCCGCCCCGTCTTTTTCGGGACGACGTTCACGAGCCCCACGCCTGAGAATACCAGGACCGTGGCGATGATTTTCAGCAGCGAGAGGCTGTCAAGCCCAAGCGAAAGGGCGATGACCATTGCAATTACGGGCTGCACGTAGGTGTACATACATACGACCACAGGCCGCAGGCGCTTCTGCCCGAAGGGGATGAGGAAATAGGCGATGAAAGTTGCTCCCACCACTACGAACAGCACCTGCAGGGCCATTTCCGTAGTCACGGCGCTAAAGTTCGAGGCTCCGAAAGCGCTGAAGGCGAAGGGCAGGGCCATAAGCGATGAGAAAAGGAACATCCATTTCATGAACGTCACCACCTTGTACTTCTGAATCAGGGGCTTGAAGATGCCAAGGTATGAAGCGAAGCTCAGCGTGTTTATAATCATCCCAAGAATGCCCCGGACGGAGGTGGAGTTGGCTCCGGAGCGGATGGAGACGCAGTTGAAGATGAGTATAAGTACGCCCGTGAGGCTCAGCGCGATGCCGGCAATGCCGCTCCAGGTTATCCGTTCCTTTATTACGATGGCTGAGATTACCAGAGTCATCATCGGGCTGAGCGTAACGAGTATGGATGCGTCTATTGCCGTGCATTCCGCGATGGCGAAAAGAAACGATATCTGAGTGAGGAATAGCCCCAGGAACGAGGCCACGGCCACCTTCCAGAGGTCCTTTTTCTCTATTTTGTCGTTGGGTGCGGTGAACAGCGACCATATCCAGAACAGGACGGCGGCCCCGAACGCCCGCAGGCAGAAGAGCGCCATAGGGGTAATGTTCCCGTCGGTGGCTATGTTCCTGCAGCTTATGAGGTTGAAACCGAATATAGCGTATGCGGTGAAGCACGCCAGGTTCCCGGCAAGGGTGCCGTTCCTATCCATCATCTTTCCGTTCTTTTTTTACGGTGCGAAGTTAATCAAAACAGCGAAAAAACATTATATTTGCCATGATATTATGGAACTGAATCTTGAGAAATACCGCGACGCGCTCGAGCGGCATCTTCTTGAGGCCTGCACGGGAGCCGGATATCTGGGCGGCGCTCTGCTGAGTACGCCCGATATCGACGAAGTATGGGAGCGCTATGCGCCGTCTTTCATAGGCGACGCAGTGCTGAATTTCAACGAGTATCCTGAGTATTGCCTCGGCTGCGCCGGTTACCTTGGGATGGCGGTGGCTTTCTACTGGGACGCCGACTGGGCGAAGTACCGCGACAAGCCTTATTCCGCTTTTCTGGGCGGCCGCGGCTTTGACGATATGGACGACCATATCACCGGCGATATCCTTCGCGAGACTGAGTTCAGCGTGGCAGCAATGCAGTCAACGGCGGCCTCCGCCTGGCATTTCCTGATGCGAGAATGCCCCGAACCAGGCACCGCCCCGGCCTACCGTATGTTCCTCGCCACCGTAGAAGTGATGTACCGCATCGGCGCCGCCATCGAGCTCAGGCGCCTTGGTTACAAATTCGAAAAAGTTAAATATTAAGAAGATATGGCAAAGATTTACGACTTCAAGGCTGTTGACAACAAAGGCCGGGATTTTGATTTCGCTCAGTTCGAGGGAAAGGTCCTTCTCATCGTGAACACCGCTTCCAAGTGCGGTTTTACCCATCAGTACGACGGACTGGAGGACCTGTACCAGAAGTATAAAGACAGGGGTCTGGCGGTCGTCGGCTTCCCCTGCGACCAGTTCGCCCACCAGGAGCCGGGCAGCGACGAGGAGATTGCCGAGTTCTGCCGCATCAATCACGGCGTCACCTTCCCGCTGATGAGCAAGGTGGACGTGAACGGTGCTGACGAGCATCCGGTTTTTACCTGGCTGAAGTCTCAGGCTCCCGCAGAGGAATACAAGGGCCTAAAGGCCAAGGCCACGCAGAAGCTGCTGAAGGGCCTTAGCAAGACCGCGAAGAAAGAGGGCGACATTCTCTGGAACTTTACCAAATTCCTGATTGGCCGCGACGGCTCCGTCGTAAAGCGCTTCGCCCCCGTGGCCGACCCCGCCTCGTTCGAAAAAGATATCGAAGCCCTGCTGTAATCAATTAATCAGATACTTCAGGTACCGGGTGATTTCGGCATCAAGGCCCGGATAGGTGAGGGCCGTATCCTTACGGAAGGGGAGGACGGTTATTGAGTCTTTGGTGGAGGTCCAGTTGGCCACGGCCTCGCCGTCCTGAAGGACTACGGGCCAGAAGTTGCCGGAGTTGTTGTGGGCGCGACCGGTGTTGTCGGGGCGCAGTACGACGTCGCGGCTCTTGTAGCTTATGAGGTACTCGTCATAGGGAGGCAGAAGTATGCAGCCGCCCTTCCTGAAGCCCCGGATGCGCCCCTCGTCGGTAAGGTAAAACTCGCGCCCCCGCCATTCTTCAGTATGGAGCCAGTCGCCAAGGAGGGCGATGCCTCTGCGGCAGTCGCTGACGTTGAGCCCGCTCCACCACACGAAGTCTTCCAGCGTTGCAGGCCCGCTGTGGCGGAAATATTTGCGGGTGAAAAGCATCAGCGCCTCATCACGCTCCATCGTTGCCTGTGCCGGCAATTTGCCGGCTGACAGGGTGTATGTGGCCCGCAGTGGCAGCATATCACCGCTGCAGAGCACTCCGGCGAATTCCGCCATCCGAAGGTGGTATGACAGCCGGTGGTCGTCCATTCGGATGTCGCGCTCCTCAAGGCCCCGGACAATATCGTCTTTCGTGGCGCTCCGTTTATCTGACACTGTCCGGCAGATGATTTCACGGATGCGGAGGAGCTCGTCGTCAGGGATGCTGATGCGGTTGCTGGCCATCCAGCCTTTGGTGACGGAGACGGCCTTCGGTGCGCAGAGCTGCAGGAAGGGCCAGTAATCTTCGGCAGTTACAAGCTGCCATGTGCCGCGCATCAGGTGGAACCGGACTATCTCGCCGGCGTTGAAGGCCTCGCGGAAGGCATTGAGAGAAGGCTTCTTCGTCCTCATCGCCACTGCCCAGCGCATTCCCTTGTGGTCCTGCGCCTGCACCGCCCCCATCCAGCTCACCACCTCCTTTGGAGTGGCGAACTGCGGGCTGATGAGCTGCTGGCTCAGCAAACGTCGGGCTATGGGATTCATGACAATGAATAATCTGGCCGAAAATATGAAATACTGATGACAATGGCAAAAGTATTTTGAAATCTGTACCGCAAAATGATACAATTATTTGCTACATATGCGAACGGCAACTTATCATCTTCCGTCGAAAAAACAATCTCGACAAATCCACAATGACATAGTTGCTTCTTCGGATTTTCGAAAAAATGACTATCTTGCCGATGCAAATGCTTTGGCAATGAACCCTGAGCTTGTCCAATACGTTGAGTCTGAGATTCTTCCGCGGTATGCGTCTTTCGACGGGGCGCACAGGGAGGACCACGCGCGGGCAGTGATGGCACGGGCGCTGGAAATGGGGCGGAACTATGACGTGGACGAGGATATGCTGTACGCTGCTGCCGCTTATCACGACCTGGGCCTTGCCGCCGGCAGGGAGAATCATCATCTCGAAAGCGGGAAAATCATCCGTTCCGACAAGCGCCTGCGCAAGTGGTTCAACCCGGAGCAGATAGAAGAGATAGCACGGGCGGCAGAAGACCACCGGGCGTCGGCAAAAGAGCCGCCCCGCAGCATTTACGGTGCGCTGGTTGCTGAAGCGGACAGGATGATAGTGCCTGAAATCATCATCCGCAGGACGGTGCAGTACGGCTTTGCCCATTATCCGGAGCTGGACAAGGAGGGCCACTGGCAGCGCACGCTGGAGCATCTCCATGAGAAATATGCCGAAGGGGGATACCTCCGTCTGCTGATTCCGGGCTCGCCCAATGAAGAGCCGCTTGCAAAGCTCCGCGCCCTCATCAGGGATGAACGGAAGCTGCGGGCCCTGTTCGAAGAGTACTACGCCGCTCAGTAGTTGGCAAGCATATCCCTGATATCGTCCAGCACCTCCTGACGGAAAGATTCCGGTTCGAGGACGGTTACCGCAGGCCCGCGGCTGAGAATCTCCTGCTTGAAGTCGAAGGTCGGTGCAAGATGGTATTGATACACAGTATAATCCTCATCCGACTCGGCCTCGACCTTGTGCTGGGTTTCGTGCAGCGGAAGCGAGTCAAAGAATTTCTCCTGTAATTTGTCAACGAGGATTTTTATCTTCGTCGGTTTGTTCTCGGTGCCGACGATGACTCCGAAATAGTCGGCAAAGAACTTCACCGCGTCGAAATTGGCCGGCAGCTTGTATTTCTTGTCAGTCACGACTATGTCTATCATCCTCTCGTCGAGGGCGTAAACCCGGGGCTCTTTCTTCCCTTCGCTCATGGCCAGCATATACCAGCGCTGCCTGAACAGCTTCAGGCAGTAAAGCTTTGCCTTGTAAGTGTTGGGCACATCGCGCCAGAAGCTCTGGTAAGTCATCTCTATGACGCGGCCGTCACGCATGGCGTTCACTATGACGGGGAGCCACTTCTGTGAGGAGGGAATCTTCTCGAAGAGTATGCGGTCGTGCATGTCCCGGCTCTCGTTGAGCAGGTTGTTCATTGATAGCGACTCCAACAGCCACTTGCGGATTTCACCTCCTTCCGGATTGTCTTCAATATAATATTCCCCGTTGGAACGGTTGCACTTGATTTGGAGGCCAAACATATCCTTGATGGCATTGATGTGGTTGAAGAAAGTCTTTGGAGACAATTTGCGCTCATTCCTGATTTTGTCGTTGAGACCGCATCCTTCCCAGTAGTTGCTTAACTGGCTGAATGTGATGTGCCCGTTGCGATTGATGGTCTCAATCAGCCAGATATAACGCTTGAAGTAGTTCTTTGCCATACACTTGTCTGTTTTGGTTTCTGGTTGCAAATATAATGAAAGCAAATGCCAAAATGTAGCAGAATAAGGTTTGAGATGAACTTTTTCGAGATGTTTTTGAACCGCCTGATTTTGGCAGTCGGGAGTCATATTTTTGCGCTTGACTTCGGCACCGGCCGATGATACCAATGCACTGATGAAACAGATATGATAATAACTGAAAACCGCTTGTTTGAACCTGAAATACTGGGAGTTGACTGGATTCCAGGAGAACTTGTCCTTGTCGGGGCGTGCCCAGGATGCGGGGCATTCCGATATGTTCTTGGGAATTGTATTGTTGAAGGGACGAAAGGTCTTGTGCCTGTGGCTTGTTTCGTGCCGGGAGGGAATATGTATAAGATAGCCGGAGAGGTGATGGAAATGACCGCCTGCGAATCAGCCGGTAATGGTGGAATGGCTTTGAAAGGTAGTACTACGGAATACTCCTTGTACATTGATTGCTCACCGCATCTGACAATAGAATATCTGGTGGAAAGAATCTTTCATATGGTGAAGGAGCATGGAGTTAAGATGGTGGCGATAGATTGTTTGCAGGCGGTGGACGGAAGCATCTTTTCGGCAGATGCAAAGGAGTGGGAGATGAAGTCGGTGCTCCGCATCCTGAAAACCCTTGCACTGGCGTTGAGCCTGGTGGTGATAGTAACGTCTCAGTTGTCGGAGAGCGTCCGGTGGTCGAACCAAACTCCGCAGGTGAAAGACATCCTGTATGTTCCTTCTGCCGAAGACCTTTGTGACCAAATAGTTCTGATTAAGGACCTGGACATCCTTTTCATCGAGGCCAACTTCGATGAAGAAGACTACAATCTGTAATGTTTCTTAAGGGGGCGTAATAGAAATAGTAATCCTTGTATTTGCAGTGATTAAATGGTAAATTTGCTTTTAATCTTTGTATTTACAATTTTTATTTGCATCTTTGTGATTGAATCAGAAAGGTGTTTACAGAATGTGGACTGAACTTAGTGATACTGCAATATTGAAGAGTCTCGGAACAAGACTGAAGGCTTGTCGCGTATCCAGAGGAATGAAACAGCTGGAACTGGCTGCCGAGTCAGGCGTGGGCGTGAGTACTATCGCCAAGATAGAGAACGGGCAATCCGTCTCCCTCTCGCTGCTTGTCAGCGTCTTGAGGACACTTGGTCTTCTTGACAATCTCGAATTGCTCGTGCCTGAACAGAGAGTATCTCCTCTGGAGCTGTTGAAGACGCAGGGGAAGCAAGTGAAACGCGTAAGGACCAGAAAAGAGTAAGAAATGGAAGAGATACCTGTCATACGGATATATCTGTGGGGTAACCTTGTTGGTGCGATGTCATGGGATGAAGAAAGAAGTTGTGCGGATTTCCAGTACGACGAGCGCTTCCGCAGGTCGGGATTGGACATAGCCCCCCTGATGATGCCATTGGCAAGCACCCGCGGCGTCATTTCGTTCCCGCTGAATGCAAGGACGAAGTGCTTCAGCGGCCTTCCCGGGCTGATTGCAGACTCACTGCCCGATAAATTCGGCAGTCAGCTCATCACAGAATGGTTCGCCCAGCAAGGGAAGACGGAAAGTATGATTACTCCGCTTGACCGTCTGTGCTACGTTGGCAAAAGGGCAATGGGAGCCCTGGAGTTCGTACCGGCTGCCAATGTGGAGGGCGTAAACGAATCGACTGAAATCTACATTCAGGAACTGATGGCTTTGTCGGAGTCTGTTTTCAGGGAACGAAGCAGGTTTCAGGAACTTATACGGCAGAAAGACAAATCTATACTCGACATCCTGAAAGTCGGAACGTCAGCCGGCGGCGCCAAGCCGAAGGCGATTATTTCATACAATGAAGCAACGGGTGAGGTGCGCTCCGGGCAGGTCCCTGCACCTGAAGGATTTACATATTGGTTGTTGAAATTCGACGGCGGTGCCTATAGCGAGCATAATGAGATAACCGATAATCCACAGGGTATCGGAAATATCGAATATGCTTACTACAAGATGGCCACCTCCTGCGGCATTACAATGTCGGAGTGTCGTATGTTGCCGGAAGGGGACAGCAACCACTTCATGACCCGCCGTTTCGACAGGACACGGTCAGGAGAAAAGATTCACATGCAGACGGCGGCCGGCATAGCCCATCTCGACAGAGACGTACGCCATTCATACGAAGAATTGTTTGGCGTATTGCGCCGGCTCGGGCTGAACTATAAGGACTTCGAGCAGCTGTATCGCCGGATGGTGTTCAATGTAATGGCACGCAACCACGATGACCATACCAAGAATTTTTCTTTCCTGATGGACAAGACTGGCCATTGGTCATTCGCCCCTGCGTATGATTTGTGCTACTCATACAACCCTGCCGGACGATGGACAAGCCGTCATAAGCTTTCGCTCAACGGCAAGACTGACGAGTTTACGCGGGAGGATTTGTTGGCAGTTGCACGGAACATCGGAATACGCGATGCCGGCCACATCATCGAGGAGGTTGGTTCATCAGTCGCCTCCTGGCCTGAAACAGCTAAAGATTGCGGGGTGAGGCCGGAGCATATGGCGGCAATAGGCAAGACGCTCCTGTACGGACTTTGACGCGTTGTATCCGCAGCGCCTCAAAGGAGGTAAGAAATCACTTTTTTTGTGAATAGGGACTGACTGCCACATTGTGGTCTTTTTTAGGGGTGGCTTATGACCGACTTTGCAGCAATTGATTTCGAGAAGGCGAATGAGTGCCCGAGCAGCGTATGCAGCGTGGGGGTGGTCGTAGTGCGGGGCGGCAGGGTGGTGGACTCGTTCTACAGCCTCATCCATCCGGAGCCGGAGTACTACCAGTGGTTCTGCAGGAGGGTTCACGGGCTTGGGCCGGAAGATACCGATGATGCGCCGGTGTTTCCATTCGTATGGGAGAAGATTGCGCCTATGGTCGAGGGCCTGCCGCTGGTGGCCCACAACGCCAAGTTTGATGAGGGCTGCCTGAAGGCTGCATTCCGGGTGTATCAGATGGATTATCCGGACTATGAGTTTTATGATACGCTGGCCGCTGCCAGGAGGCATTTTGGTAACAGGCTTCCCGACCACCAGCTGCAGACCGTAGCTGCCGCCTGCGGTTACAAGCTTACTAACCATCACCACGCTCTTGCAGATGCCGAAGCCTGCGCTAGCATCGCCATCAAATTGCTGACATAATTTATAGGGTGACGCTTTTTTCTAAAAAAATAATCTAATTGAGCAGAATTCATCTACCCTTTTGCCAGTTCTTCCCGGTTTTGTGACCAACAATAATCCCTGGGAACCTATGGTTAAAACAATCCCCGCAGACATAATCAATTATGAGGCTGATGAGAAAACATTCGATAGTTTTATGTTTACTTGGAATAATAAGGAAGCGATTGTGGCGCAACGAATATTTGAAGAATACCTTGAGCCAGTAATGAAGCCCGAAATTTTGGAAGTATTTAAGACGATTTCTAACGAGTCGAAAAACAAATAAAGTTGTCATATTCTTTATATTTGCAGGTTTCATTTTTGTTACCTATCTTTGTGAAAAGCTATTGATATGCCAGAATTATTCAGATCATTTGGTTTTATATTT
>JAFSVP010000116.1 GCA_017444905.1 Bacteroidales bacterium | reverse complement strand
CACCCTCGGCGCGCGAACCGGCCCTCGAAGGGCGGGTGAGCGCCACCCGGACGGTGTCGCCGTTCAGGGCGTGACGGGTGCGGGCAGCCTTGACGAAGATACCGTCTTCAAGGCCTTCAACCCTCACGAACAGGGAGCCTTCGCGCGTCATCTGCGCGCGCCCGGTATATTCGGGCGCCGGCTTCCTGCGCCTGCCCGTACGGATATTCTTTCTCTCTTTTTCCTTCTTTCTTTTCATATTATCAAATGGAGAGCATCTGCTCAAAAGGCATCTACAAGTGACTCAAAAGCATCCTGAACCTGCCTCCGGCGCCAGGCTCAAAGCTTACGCCGCTGCAGCAGGCGGGCACGAGCACGCACTGGTCAGCGGCCAGGGGAACGGTTTCGGAGCCGCTCCTGAGCGTTCCGCTCCCTTCAAGGCACATTACTATGAGAAACGAGTCGAGCCCCGACAAATCCTTTTCGTACGGCTTGCCGAGGTCGAGCAGCGACGTGCTGAAATGCGGACAGTCCACAAGGGTGGCCTCGCCGTCGGGATTCGGAGTCCAGCCGGTTCGGTAAGAGTCATAAACAGTATAGTCGAGAGCATCCGCCGCCAGCTCGGTATGAAGCTGGCGCGGCTTTCCGTCAAGGCCCTTGCGGCCATAGTCGAATATACGGTAGGTCATATCCGAAGTCTGCTGGATTTCAGCTACATAGCAGCCTTCGCACAGGGCGTGTACGCGCCCCGCAGGGATATAGAACACGTCGCCCGGGGCTATCCTGTGCTCGGCAATGGCCTCCACGAGGCTGCCGTCAACGGCCATACGGGCATAGTCGGCGGGAGTTATGCTTCTGGAAAAGCCTGAAAGCAGCTTCGCTCCTTCCTCCGCCCTTATGACATACCACATTTCGTTCTTGCCGTGAGCCCCGTGCCTGGAGGACGCCAGCTCTTCCGAAGGATGCACCTGGATGCTCAGCGGGGCGTGCACGTCGAGGAACTTCACCAGCAGCGGGAACTCGTCGCCGAAGCGCCGGTAAACTGCCTTCCCCACGAGGCGGTCTTTCTCCTTCGCCACAAGCTCATTGAGCGTCAGACCAGCATACGGCCCGTCCGAGACTACGGACATACGCTCCGGGTAACCCGAAAGCACCCAGAGCTCCGAGCCCCAGACCATAGGCCTCAGTATGGGATCGAAACGGTACACCCCAGCTTCTCCTTCGGGCTCTCGCTAGAACAACGGTTCCGCCGTCATTGCCGCGGGCTGAGGTATACCCATCAGCTTGAGGATGGTGGGAGCCACGTTGCAGAGAGCTCCGTCGCGCAGCGACTTCACCTCGTCTCCCGCTCCTATAGCTATGAACTGCACGGTGTTGAGCGAATGGGCCGTGTTGGGCGAGCCGTCCTCGTTGACCGCATAGTCGGCATTGCCGTGGTCGGCGGTAAGAAGCACGGTGTAACCGTGATTGAGGGCGCAGGTGACTACGGCCTCGACGCATCCGTCGATGCAGCCCACCGCATTGCAGATGGCCTTGTAAACGCCGGTGTGGCCCACCATATCGCCGTTTGCGAAGTTCAGGATGATGAGGTCCTCAACTTCGGAGCGGATGGCGTCGCACAGCTTGTCGGTGACTTCGACGGCGCTCATTTCGGGCTGCAGGTCGTAGGTGGCCACCTTGGGGGAGTTCACCAGGATGCGGTCTTCGTTCTCGAAAGGAGTCTCGCGCCCGCCGTTGAAGAAGAAGGTCACGTGGGCGTATTTCTCGGTTTCGGCTATGCGCAGCTGCCTCTTGCCGGCGCGGGATATGGTTTCTCCCAGGGTATCGCACACCTCTTCCTTGTCGAAGAGAATGTGGAGGCCGGTGAAAGAAGCGTCGTAGGGAGTGAGACAGCAGTAGTAAAGGGGCATCGTGTGCATACCTTCGGAAGGCATGTCCTCCTGGGTGAGCACGCGGGTGAGCTCGCGGGCGCGGTCGTTGCGGAAATTGTAGAAAATCACGGTGTCGCCGCTCTCAACGAGAGCGAGGGGCTTTCCGTTCTCTTCAATCACCACGGGCTTGATGAATTCGTCGGTAACGCCTTCGTCATAGGATGCCTTGATGGCTTCGAGGGCGCTGGAAAAACGCGCTCCCTTGCCTTCTACAAGCATATCGTAGGCCTCTTTTACGCGGCCCCAGCGCTTGTCGCGGTCCATCGCATAGAAGCGGCCGCACACGCTGGCCACCCGCCCGGTGGTACCGGCCATACGGGCCTCAAGCTCTTCCACGAAGCCGTAGCCGCTGTGAGGGTCGGTGTCGCGCCCGTCCATAAAACAGTGGACGAACACCTTGTCGAGCCCCTCGTTGCGGGCCTCGGCGAGGAACTCGTAGAGATGCTCCAGCGAGGAGTGCACGCCGCCGTGAGAGCAGAGCCCGAAGAAGTGGAGCTTGCCCCCGGTCTTTCGCACGTTGTCGAACGCTGCGCGAATCTCTTTGTTTTCCAATAGTTTATGGTCGCGGCAGGCCATATTGATTTTCACCAGGTCCTGATAGACCACGCGCCCGGCTCCGAGGTTCATATGTCCCACCTCGGAATTGCCCATCTGCCCGTCGGGCAGGCCGACGTACTCGCCGCATGCCTGCAGGTGGGAGTGGGGATACTTCGCCCTGAGGCTGTCGATGAAGGGCGCACCCTGGGTGTAAATCGCATTGCTATGGTCGTGACGCCCTTCGCCCCAGCCATCCAGAATCATCAATAAAACTTTCTTGTCCATATTCAATTATATAAGAAACCGTTGTCTTACAGCTTCCGAATCTATTCAAGACCTCTTGCGCGCAGCAGGGCTCCGGCGTCGGGATCCGCGCCCCTGAAGCGCCTGTACAGCACCATCGGCTCCTCGGATCCTCCCTTTTCAAGGATATTGCGGCGGAACGATGCGGCCGTCTCAGGGTCGAAGATACCCTTGCTGCGGAAAAGCTCGAAGGCGTCCTTGTCGAGGACTTCCGCCCACAGGTAGCTGTAATAACCGGCGCTGTAGCCGCTGGAGCCGAAGATATGGTTGAAGTAAGTGCTGCGGTAACGGGGGATGATTTCGCCGATGAGACCCATCTCCGAGCAGACGGAGGCTTCGAAAGCATCGACGTCGACGCCCTCGATGCTGCCCAGCTCGTGCCACTTCATGTCAAGGATGCTGGCGGCGCAGAGCTCGCCGGTGGTGAATCCCTGGTTGAAGGTGGAGGAGGCCTTCATCTTCGCGACGAGCTCGTCGGGAATGAGTTCCCCGGTCTCGTAGTGGAAGGCGTAGGTGGCGAGCACCTCGGGTTCGAAGGCCCAGTTCTCGTTTATCTGCGAAGGCAGCTCGACGAAGTCGCGCTTCACCGAAGTGCCGCTCAGAGTCTTGTAGGTACACTGGCTCAGGAGCCCGTGGAGGGCGTGTCCGAATTCGTGGAACATAGTCTCCACCTGGTCGGGAGTGAGGAGCGAGGGAGTGTCGGCCGTAGGCCTGTTGAAGTTGCCCACGTTCACGATGACGGGCCTCACGCCTTCGCACTGGTTGATGAAATTGGTCATCCAGGCGCCTCCCCTCTTGGAATCTCTGGGGTAGTAGTCGGTGATAATCACGCCTATGAGCGAGCCGTCGGCGTCGCTGACGCGGAAGGCCTCGCATTCAGGATTGTACAGGTTAACGCCTTCGACAGGTTCGAAGCTGATGCCGTAGAGCCTTGAAGCGGTGGCGAAAACGCCGGCCCTCACGTTCTCCATCTTGAAATAAGGCATCAGTGCCGCGTCGTCGAGAGCATAACGCTCGCGGCGCACCTTGTCGGCGTAATAGAGATAATCCCAGGCCTCGATGCGCGAGCCCGCGGGGACTATTCCGGCAGCTGCGTCGGCATCCATAAACTTCTGCATATCGGCCACTTCGCCACGGGCGCGGCGCATAGCGGCGTCCATAATCTTCTGCAGGAAGGCATCCACCACTTCGGGGCTTCCGGCCATCTTGTCTTCAAGGATGAAGGCGGCGGGAGTATCGTAACCGAGCAGGCGGGCCTTCTCAATACGCAACTCCATAGTACGCAGCACGTTGGCGCGGTTGTCCATTTTGTTGCCGTTGTGGGCGCGCATGGAATACTTGCGGAAATACTTCTCGCGAAGCGCCCTGTCGGGCTCGGCAGCCATCTTGTCGTAGTACTGCGACACGGGGAAGCCGAGTTCCTCCTTGAAGTAGTTGGACTCCGAGAGCAGATTATTGGCAAAGGAGAGGCTGAGCGAAGAGAGCTCGGTGTTGATTTCACGGAGCCTCGCCTGCTTTTCCTCGTCAAGCTCCACGCCGCTGCGCACGAAAGTGTCGTAGAGGTCTTTGAGGAGCATCTGCTGCTCGCGGGTGAGGCCGTCCTGCGGAGCGTCGTACACGGCCTTCACTTTGGCGTAGAAGCCGGCGTTCATGAAGATATTGTCGCCGTGGACCGAGACGAGGGGCGTAGCCTCCTCGACCACCGCGTTCAGAGCCTCGCTGTAGTCGGACTCGTTGATGTTGAAGAGCACGTTGCACACTCTTTCGAGTATGGCGCCGCTGCGGTCGTAGGCCGCCACGACATTATCGAACGCGGGCTCCTCTTCGTTATTCACTATTGCCTCGATTTCAGCTTCCTGCTGCGCTATGCCGGCCTTTATGGCAGGCAGGTAATCGGAGATTTCAATTTTGTCGAAGGGAGGGATTCCGTAGGGAGTGTCCCAGCCCTCGATGAAGGGATTGGTATGAGTGCAAGCCGTCATGGCAATGATTGCAGATGCTGCCGCAAAGAATTTTTTCATAATAATCATTCGTTTATCACGACGCTTACCGAAGGCTCGTTGACGAGCGAGAACTGAGCGGCGCCGTTGTAGATGGAAAGTATGCCGGTTATGTCAGCCGTGGAGCCTGCCGCGAGCCTGGGGTCGAGCTTCGTGTCGGCAAACTTGGCATAACCGCTGGTGCGCACCTGCACCGAGGTGTTTCCGAGCTTGAAGTAATGGGACACGTAGTTGGCCGTGGCGTACTTAATGGAGATTTCCTTATAAGTAATGTAGGCGTCGTTGCCGAAAGAATCAAGCTCCTTGCTGTCTTTGGGGAGAACCTGGGCGGGGGTCTTGAGTATTGAACCGGTGCCGTAGCGGGTGGCTCCGCTTCCTACTTCCGCCGTATCCCACGCCCCGCTCCTGAGGAAGCCCACGAAGCCGGGCTTGCTGAGCGCCCAGGTGTCGATGCCCCATGTGCCCTTGTCCGACATGAAAACCCTGTTCTCGGGGTTGGTGCTCTTGTGCGACATATTGGGGTTGGGATAGAAGAGCACGAAAACCTGATTGTCGTACTTCAGGCCCTTGATGGTAACGAGCTTGCCCCAGATTCCACCGGTAAAGCCCTGGGAGAGGGCGGTGGTGATATCAGACTCGGTGATGACCTCCGGCTCAAGGGGCGTATCCCAGATTCCCTTGAAGATATGGGTGTCGATTATGGGCTGGGAGTCGATGTAGGAAGTCTCGTATTCGTTGGTGGAAGTATCGTCAGCCTTGAGTCCGAGCTGGGGCATACCGTTATATGCGCCCAGGGTGAGGCCCTCGCACTTGACGTATATGTGCTGGCCGAGACGGTATTCGCTGTAGAGCGACGACTTGCCCACCTTGAGGTCTATGCCGCCGGTTTCGTCCTGGATATACATCTCGCGGTATATGTTGCCGGTGACGTCGGTGGACACTATCCTTCCCTTTATCCAGATATTGCCCTCGATTTCCAGGGGGCCGTTGGTGTACAAGGCCTTGAGCTCGCGAATCGAAATGAATCCACGGAGATTCTCATTTTCACGGAGATACTCTTCCGTAACCGGAACGAAATCTGCCGGAGGGTCGTACCTGCAGATCACGACGGGCGTCCACTCGTCGCCGAGCTTTCCGAACTCCTCCTTGAAAGCCCTGCACGAAGTCAGGGAAATTATGGCGCAGAGCGCAATCAATATCTTTTTCATGGCCTGTCAGAATCTGAAGTAAACATTAATCATATAGTTGAACCCAGCCATATAGAAATACTTGGGGTCGAAACGGTAGTAACGCTCCTTGGCCACGGTGTTGTCGATGAAACGGGTCTGCTCGTAGCCTCCTGTGCGTACGTTCTTGTTGTTGAGAAGATTCTTCGCGCTCAGCGAGAATCCTATCTGGTGCCTGTCCTTGGTGAACCAGGACTTGCCGACCGAAAGGTTCAAGAGGAAGGCGCGGGGGAACTTCTCCTGGGTGGTCATATAAACGAGCTCCTCGTCGGTCACCCTGTTGTCGGGGCCTGCCACTGCTGCGTCTGTGCGGTACAGCGGGCTCATATCGAGATATGCGCGGTCGAAATACTGGAAGTCAGCGTCGATGAACCAGTAATTATAGTTGTATGCAAGACCTATGCTGAGGGCGGTCTGGGGAGTCGTGGGCACGTAGTGCTTCTGTACCACGGTGCCGTCGGTAAGGATGGTATGCTTCCAGTACGGGAGGGGTACGTCGCGCATTATGACCTCGGAGCTGTTGTCCACGGTCTGGGTGAGCAGCGGAGTGGAAGTATAGACATATTCGCCGAGCGCCAGGGCACCCTGTACGCTAAGGTTGGGAACGAAGTAAGTAGGCACCCTGAAGCCCAGCTCGATGCCCATGTTGCGCTGGTCGATATTGGTGATTGCGAAGTTGGAGAAGGTGTTCTGGAGGTCGTCGAAGGCACTCATCACCTTGCTCTGATCCTTTATGGTGGTGTAGAAGGCCGTGAAGCGGGCGTTGATGCCGTTGCCGCTGTACTCCCAGTTCAGGTCGGAGGCGAAGGTCTTCACCTTGTCGATGCCGTCGACCAGGGAATTGCGTGTCCTCGGGCTGAGGAAGACCTGGTTGAACTTGGGGGCCGCGGTATAGTAGCCCACGTGGCCGGAGACCTTCATATGGGTGCCTATGGTATAGCTGGCCGCTCCCTTGACGCTCCAGGACCAGAAATGCAGGTAGTCCGACTTGCCCTTGGAGGTGACGACGCTGCCGTCAGGCTCGTAGGTAGGTTCCAGCACGGTGCCGTCGACCACCAGCTTGTTGCCGTTGTCGTCGAGTCCCGGGAAAAGGCCCTTGCGCTTGTAGCCGACGCGCCAGTAGGTGTCGTAGCTCAGCATTGCTCCGGCATTGAGCTTCAGGGCTCCGAAAGTAAACTCGGTGTCCCACCAGTGGCCGACGTAGCGGGTCTGGGCCGCATAGTCGTAACCGTAACTGTCGCCTGTATGCAGGTTGCGCGCCTCTCCGTTGGCTATGTAGTAGTCAAGATCGTTCTGGACTTTCCATTCCATAGAGCCGAAATCGCGCTCCGCGAAATTATCGACATCCTTGAAGTACCCGCCGCCGAGCAGGTCGGCGAGTTTCTTGTAGAAATGGGTATAGTTAAGCCTGGCGAACACTCCGAAATTAGCCTTGAAGAACCCGCCGGGGCGCAGGCGGCCGGTCAGGGCGAAATTGAGTTCACGCTGGTCGGTATGGCGCTCTTCCTGGACGTACTTGGCACGCCCGTCGGCCTGCGTGGCGTTCACGCGGTAAAGGCGGTCCCAGTTTATCTGGGTCAGATCGGAATAGCTGGAAGGATGCGTCCAGACCTCGTTGGCCCAGCCCCACTTCATATCGTTGTTGCGGTTGAGGTCGGGATTGGGATCCATAAAATAGCTCGGGAGGTTGCGGTAGTAGTCGGGACGGGGGTCCTGGGCGTCGAACCAGTCGAGTGCCGTGTAACCGTTGGAGCCGAAGCGGGCCAGGATGGTGGCCGACTGGGAGTACTTGTCTGAGGGCTTCCAGTCGTGCTTTAAGAACACTACCGGCTCGTGAACGCGGCGCACCCTGGCGTTGCGCACCTTGCCCGCCTGGTATCCCCAGTTGGAGTTGTACATATTGTTCCCCACAAGGTCGTA
This sequence comes from Bacteroidales bacterium, assembly GCA_017444905.1. Taxonomy (GTDB): domain Bacteria; phylum Bacteroidota; class Bacteroidia; order Bacteroidales; family UBA932; genus Cryptobacteroides. Next base: position 11,517 of record JAFSVP010000116.1, on the reverse strand, counting down.
AACCTCCTGGGTGGAGGCGTTCTGGACTCCCCTCTCGCCGGGGGCACCGAAAGCGGCTATGCTCAGCGTATGCTCGTCGTTGAACCTCTTGTCGGCGGCGACGTAATACGCAAGCGAGCGGTAATAGACTCCGTCTATCCAGTGGTTGCCGCCCAGACGGGAGCTGACGCTGGCCGCCAGCGCCCAGCCGTTGTCCATCATTCCGGTGGAGTAGGTGGCAGTGACCCTGAGCCTGTAAAGGGCGCTGTTGGTAAGGACGCTGGTGCGGAAACCTTTGCGCACGTGGGACGCAGTACCGAAGATATTGGTCAGACCGTTGTAGGCGCCGAGGCCGTAGTCCGAAAAATCCGAACCGCTCACGGTCTCCTTGTCGCGCATAGCCTCGTTGAGGCCGCTCCAGAGCGCATAGGGAGAATATCCGGTTATGGCGTCGTTCATCCTGACGCCGGCAATGTAAACGTCCTGAATCTCGGAGTTGTAGCCCCTTGCGCGGAAACGCACCGACGCAAAGCCGTAGCCGGCTATGTTGTCGAATACGTCGTTAGAGCCGAACAGGATGGTGGGATTGTCGGAATATCCGGCATTGTCCAGGTCGTAAAGGGCGAAATTGTCGTCGTCAATCTCGTCAACCCTCTGAACCTCGGAGAGCGACAGGTTGAACAGATTGTTGACGTAGCCGTCGTGTACGGTGGTCGTAACGAGGTTGTCGAGGTAGCCCGGAGCGGTAATCCTGAGTGTGTAAAGACCGTCGGGCAGATTGGAAAGGGTGAAGGTGCCGTCTTGGGAAACTTCGACTTCGTATGAAGCCGCAGTCCCGGAAGAGACCGAAATGCGGGCGTTTTCAACCGGAGTACGCTCGCTGCGGTTGACTACTACGCCCTTGATTCCGCCGGAGTACGCTTCTTCCTGCTGAGCCGACAACGGAAGGGCGGAGGCTGTTAATGCGGCCAGGACGGCCAGGAACAGTTTCTTCATATTGTGCCGATGGCTATTTTTGAATCACGATATAGGTAGGATAATGGTCGGAGTATCCGCCGATGAAGGCGCCGCCCGAGAAGGTGCGGTAGGGCGTGCCCTTGTACTGGCCTTCCTGATTGGTCATAAACGGCTTCGAGAACACTCTTCCGTAGTATTTGCCTTTCACGAGGGGGCGGATGGTGAACTGTCCGGCCGGGGAATCCACCATGGCCTTGTTGACGAGTATTATGTCATAGATATTGCCCTCGCCCCTGTAATAAAGTGAGCTGTAACCGTCTTTGTACATACTAAGGAAGGGGGAGAAGAAATCCTCGTCGCCGAGGCCCTCGCGGGACTCTCGGCCGTGCATGAAGCCGGTCATGCTGATATCGGTGGGATTGTCGTTCATATCACCCATGACGGCTATCTTGATGCCGGGGAATTCCTTCTGGAGTTCCATGGCACGCTGGTAGATGATTTCGGCGCCCCTCGGACGCAAATCGGCACCCTTGCCGCCAAGGCGTGAAGGGAGGTGAGTCACAAAGAACGCGAACATCTCACCTTCAATCAGGCCGCGCACCATAAGAACGTCGCGGGTAAGGAACCTGTCCATCTCTTCCTGCGTCCATTCCGAGAAATCGATGGAAGAAGGAGCGAAGGTGAAGGGTATGCTCTCGCTTGCGAGAACGGTGAACTTGTCGGGCCTGTAGAGCAGGGCCACGTCGACGCCACGGCGGTCGGGACTGTCGTAATGCACTATCTGGTATCCGGCAGGAGTAATTTCAGGCTGGACTACAAGGTCTTCGAGAACGTGGCGGTTCTCGATTTCGGAAACGCCGAGCACCGTATGCCAGATGCCATTGTCAGCCTTCATGGCGGCGATGACGTGCGCCATATTGGAGAGTTTCTTGCGGTACTTGGGCTCCGTCCACTGGTTGGAACCGTCGGGGAGGTACTCGTAGTCGTTCTTTCCCTCGTCGTGGAAAGTGTCGAAGAGGTTCTCCAGATTGTAGAATCCTATCACGTGGGTATGACTCCATCTGACAGTATCGATGACTGCATTATCCTGACCCGATGCGCCGGGAGTAACGGAGGAGGAGGCAGAGACCGCTCGCCTGGCCGGCCCGCACGAAACGAAGACGGACAGAAACAGAGCGGCAAGTAAAAAAATTCTCTTCATTATCAGTTAGTGTTTTATTTCCAGAAGCCGTCGGGAGATTCGGCTTCGATCAGCGAGGCGTTCGCCTCGCCGGTAACGGCGCCGAGGCCGGGGAAGAAGTCAATCCCCGTATGCTCTTCAAGCTCGTCGATGCTCATTATGTAGTCGAAACAGCTTTCGCCGGATATGGAGGAATCGTGCGGAAGCAGGAAACCAGCGGCGTTGAAACCCCCTGCCGTGGCGTAAGTGGACGAACCCCGGTAGAGGAGTGCCTTGAAATAATGGGTGGGGATGCGTACCGCAAAGCCGGAAGATCTTCCGCTTACCTGTTCGGAATCCTTGTACAGGCAGCCTGTGACCACGTACAGGGTGTCGGCCCTGGAAGCGTAGTCTCTCACCTTCTCTTCCAGGCGCGCCCAGATGCCTCCGTTGAACTGATTGTTCTGCGGTGTCATATTGGTGCCGTAGAAGGTGGTGACATTGGCGGCGTAGGAGAGACGGTCGGCCGAGGGTATCTGGTGTCCCCGGGCCCAGCCTCCTCCGTACGAACCGCCTCTAAGGTCGGGCTGGTCCGAGTCGCGGAGCTGGGGGTCGAGGCCCCAGGCGTTGGTACGCGAACCGTTGCTCCTCAGGGCGTTGTTGAGAGGATAGGCCACCCAGAGCGAAAGATGCTCGGAATTATCCCAGTAGTTCGACCAGTTGCGCATTCCGTTCTTGTCCCTCGACACGTATTTGCGCCCCTCCATGTCGCGGCTGAAGAAGCTCAGTCCGTCGCCGGAGGTGGTGGCGGGAAGCTCCAGCCAGCCGAAGGTGGCGGTGTCGGAGCCGCCCTTGCTGCCTTCGGAGCCGCCGCCCTGTCCGTCGTCGTGACTCTGGACAGCGGAGGTGCTGGAAACTGCCGCACCCGAGCGGAGCTCAAGGGTCACGCTGCGCTGGGCTCCGGTATCGTTGCCCTCGTAGCGCAGGCGGATGTCGGCCCTCGTACCGCTGCCTGAAGAAGGCTCGACCGTGGCCCATCCGCCGGGGCCGTCGAAGGAGAGGGTGATGGTCCAACTACCCTGCGCACCCACGCTCACCCAGGCAGAACCCGCCTCGGCGCCAAGGTACTGGCTGCGCAGCGAGATGCTTACGGAAGCTCCCGAATCCGGGCCCTCGGGGCTGCACGAGACGAGCCTGAAGAAGGCCTGGACACAAAGGAGATATGCCGCAACTTTACGGAACATCGGTCTATTCGTAAATCAGGGTAAGGTTCTGGAACTGGGCGTTGAAAGAGTTGGTTACCAGGATACGGTAAGCCTCGCCGGTGGCTCCGGGAACCTTCCAGTCGTAATCCTTGCCCTTCTTGAGCGCGGAGGTGTTCACGTTGAGACGGGTTCCGTTCACAGCTGCAATATCCACTACTACGCTCTCGGAAGCTGCAGAACCCGTGCGGAACTTGACGCCTACAAGGGCGCGGCCCTCGAGGACGGGAAGCTGAATGTAGGAGTTAGCCTTGCCTATGAGGAGATACGGCGGCGTGCTGGTGGTCTGGTAGAACTTGTCGGCGGCGTGGAAAATGAAGTCGTAGCCCGACAGGTTGTAGGTGCCGTCCTTGACGCCGGCCGAAGAGCCCTGGGGCAGGGCGTCTATCTTCGTGGTGAAGTTCAGGGAAATGGTCACGCTGTCGCCTGTAGAAGGCTTTGCCTGCTCGAACTTGACCGTAGCCTCGAACGAAGCGGCCTCGCAGCTGACCTTGATATTGGCCGTCACCGGAGCCTCGCCCGTATTGGCGGCAAAACTCAGGGTGACGGTGCCGTCGCCCTCGCCCGAAGCGGGTTCCACCACCACGGCCTCATTGTCGGAGCTGACGGTCCAGGGAGCGTTGGCGGTGATGCTGAAAGATGCGGTCACGGCGTCGGCGGCTACCCTTATCTGGTTTGTAGATACGGTGCAGTACTTGGCGTCGGGGTCGGCGGGGATGATTTCGGTAACGATGACCTGCACCAGGTTCTTGGAGGAATGTATCGTATTGAAATAGCCCTTCATTATGACGTCCATACCCACAAGGTGGGAAGGATTGACGGAGGAATGCAGGCCGGAGGCCGAAGCCTTGCGGGTGGCGCCCTCCACTGCCACGTTATAGTAATCGCCGTCCTTGACGAGCTTTCCGGTGACCGAAAGGTAATCGGTGGCTGATGAAGTGTAATTGTCGATGCCGGCGGTAATGTCGACGATATCGGTGCGGGGCACCTCGTTGCCGCTCGATACGACCTTGATATTCTTCGCGGTCTTGAGCTCGGGGATGCCGTAGTAATCGGCCACAAAGACGGCTTCGAGGTCAACCTTGTCGCCCACCTTTACGGTAGGAAGGGAGGCAAGGTACACATAGACGTTGGAAGTACCGTCGGTGATGATGAAGCCCTGGGTACTGAGGGCCGCTACGACGGCGTCGTAAACGGTCACCTGGTCGCCGTCGTTGGCCGAGAGGGCCGCGGTGACGGTGAACTTCGACGGGTCGATATATTCCGACTGGGTCACCTCCACCTTGCGGGAGACTCCTGCGGCCTCGCAGTCGACGCGCACGCTGCCGCTGCGGCTTTCGGCCGCGGTGTTCTCGGAGAAGCTCACGACTACGGTGCCGTCACCCTCGCCGGAGGCGGGTTCGACGCTCAGCCACTCCGACTCGGAAGTCACTGTCCAGGCGGCGTTGGAGCTAATCGTGAGGGTGGCCGAGGTGTCGCTGCTCCTGGCCGAAACCGAGGCGGGAGCGACGGTGCAGAACTTTGCTTCGGGGTCGGGCTCGGCAACCGAGGTAGCTACTATATTAATATAGCGGCCGCTGCCGGTAAGGCCGGAGAAGTAGCCCTTGACAATCACCCTGCGGCCGTCCAGGGCCTTCACGCCGAGAGACTCGAGGGGAGAGGATATGGAGCCCATACGGGTAGAGGAATCCACGCCGTCGATCTCTATATTGTAGTATTTGTCGGAAACGGTAAGCTTGCCGGTAAGTGAGACGTAGTTGGTGGATGCCGAAGTATAGGTGGCGGCGATGGGAGTAATGTCGGTGGGTTCGGGATATTCCGCGGTGCCTGCACCGGTCACGGTGAGTGTGGGCTTGGTAAACTCGGGGATGCCGCCGTAAGTGGCTTTGGTAGCCTCGACCTTGACCTTGTCGCCGATTTTGACGTCGGGGACCTTTTCTCCCGCCTTCTCGTCGAAGTAGATATAAACGTCGGCCGTGCCGTCGGAAACGACCACTCCGATGGTGGAGAGAGCCATTACCGTAGCTTCGGGTACGACTACGGGGCTGCCGTCGGTAGCGGCTATGGTCTGGGCCACGGTACCGGTTACGGCGGGGATGGGAGCGCCCTCGGTGAATGTCTCGACCACGGCGTTCATCACCTCGTGCTGCTGCTTGTCGGCGTAATAATCATAGGTTCCGTAGAGAGATACGTCGCCGCCGTCCTGAATCTTGGCATTCCAGAGTTCGTACTGACCTGACTTGAAACCGTAAACCAGTATGGAGCCGGTGTCGTCCTTGACGTCGAACTGCATCCAGCTCCTGCCTGAGCTGTTGGTGCCCTTCTTGAAATTGGCAACCTTGCCGACAAGACGGTAGTAAGTGGTCGCGGAAGCCTTTGCGATGAATTCGGCAACGGTAACCTGCTCGATGGTCGAGGGGTCCACGGGAGGAGTGACGCCGCCTTCGGACTTGCCGTTGAGGGAATAGATGAAGCTCTCGCCCTTGCTTGCGGTCTCGGGGGTGTCGCCCTTGTAATAAATCACGGGGCCGCAGATGATGACGTCGTCGCCCGCTTTGACTTCGGTGTCGCCGGTCGCCCATTTGCGCTTTCCCAGATAGTAAGTCTGGAAAACATAGAACCTGTCGCCCTCGGGATTGCCTTCGTCAACGATATAGAACGTAGCGTTGCCGTAGGTGCCGCTTTCGGCGAAGGGAGTGACGACCTCGGAGATGCGGCCCTTGATGAACACTGCATCGGGGCTCTGGACGTCTTTTCCGAGGCTCTTTACATATTCAACGGCTCCGGCAACGGTGTACGGGTCGTCAAGAGTGCCGCTTCCTTTCTGGACTTCTCCCTTCTCACCCTTCTGGGTGATGAGGAGAGTACTCTTTGCAAGACCGATAGTGAACACAATGGAGCCGGTGCGGTTGTTGCCGGGGTTGGCGTTGACCGAGACGGTCACAGCCTGATTCTTGGAAGAGGCCTTGCCTTCTTCCACGCTCAGCGCTGCCCATTCGGGCTTGGAAGAGACATACCAGGGGCGGGTGGCCAGGAGCTCCAGGGTAGAGGAGCCTTCGCCCTCCGTGAATTCAACCTCCGAGGGAGTGACGATAATCTTGGGAGTGCCAAGGTCTTCTTCCTCGCTGCAGGCGCAAAACAGTGCTCCCGCACTGAGAATGGCCAATAATATACGTTTCAAATGCATAATCTATAAAAAATTCAGCGGTTTTAACAATTTTCAAATATATACATTTTTATTTCAATATGCAATATGATGGAAAAAGCCGGGCGGCTGGCACCGCCCGGCTTTACCGGGTATTGTAAGCAATCGCTTATTCAGTAATCCACTGGCTGTTCTCGAACACGCCGACCTGAAGCTTCTCGTTGTAGCGGGTAGGCAGGCACACGAGGTTGCCGGTGCCGCTCATCTCAAGGGTGTTCTTCACCTGGGCGTACACTGCGATTTCCTCGCTCACGGAGTCGATGGTCTGGGTAATCACGCCGTTGCGGTTACTCTTGGTAACAGCGGTGGTGAAGGTTACGCCGTCAAGCTCCACGTAGCAGTTCTGGAAACGCAGATACTTGCTCTTGAGCTGGGCGATGGTAAGAACGGTGGGAGTGACCTCCTTGGTGGTGACGGTAGCCTCGGAAGCATCCCAGTCGGTAGCTTCGGCGTAGCCGTTGTAAAGAGACACCTTGCCCTTGACGGTACCGTTGAAGACCTGTCCGGGTACGAGGCCGTGGCCGTCCTTGAAGAGCTGGATTCCGCCGGTGGCGTCCTCGATGAAGGCGGACTTGCCGTTCACGTAGGTCACGACTGCATCCTTGAGGGTGGTCTCCCAGGAAGTGGAAGCGGCGACGGTGGAGTTGATGACGCCGGCGATTCCGGTAAGGACGGGAGCGTTGGCGGCGGTAACGGTGACGTTCTTGATCTCCCAGGTGCCGTAGGAAGCGGCGAGCGACTTGTAGAGGAAGCCGATCTTCACCTTCTTGCCGAGGGCCTTGGCCAGACTGATGTCGCCCGAGCTCACGAAGGTCCAGTTGGTGGCATAGACGGGGATGAGCAGCTGCTCCCAGGTAGTGCCGTCGTCGGCGGTGAACCAGAGGGTGGTCTCGACGTCGCGGTCCTTGATCTTGTTGCAAGCGTGCATGAACGACAGGGTGGCGGAAGTGGCGGTGCTGAGGTCGATTTCGGGAGAAACGAGAATCGAGCTGTATTCGCCGGCTGCGCCGGAAGTGGCCTTCGCGCAGACGTACTTGGCATCGTGTGTCCAGATTCCTGAAGGTGCAGGAATCCTGTCACGGATGATGAACATTCCGAGACCTTCGGCAAAGGTTTCGTTGAGGTAATAGTCAAGACCGGACTCCTGCTCGACGGTGAGCTTCAGGGAAGAGGTCTGCTTTTCGTTGGCGCTGGACACAACTACGGTGCAGGAACGGGCGTCAACCTCGCTGGGAGCTACGCGGAACTTGATAACCGCGGTGTCCGCAGGGTTGGGGACGAGCTTGGAAGCCACGCCCTTGACATACTCCATTCCGGCCATCTCGACGGCGCCCTGGAGGGCCTCGCCACCTGCCCACTGCTCGGGCATCGTGACAAAGACTCCGTTGCCCTTGTAGGCCGCCTTGACGATGAAGCTGCCGCCGTCCTTGGAGACCTCGACCTTCGACTTGTCAAGAGAGACGAGGGCCTTCACGACCTTCACGACGGAAGCGTCAACGAGCTCGATGGTGCCGTTGTAGTCCTTCTTGGGGCCCTCGACGGTAACTTCGTCGCCGACCTCGATGTTGAAGCTGGGCCAGTTGTACTGGCCGTTGGCATCGACGGTACCGTAAATATAAATCTCGCCGGTGTCGTCTTTCAGGTACCAGTTGCCATAGTTGGTGTTGGCGATGGAGGTACAGACGCCGGTCACGGTGACGGTCTTGCCGTCGGGCGCGGCGGCGACTTCGGCGCAGGTAGCCTTGACGGCATCGAGAGAGCCCTGACGGACAATGAGATACTGGGTATGGTCACCCGCGAGGATATGGAGTTCCTGCTCGCGGCCGACTTCAGAAGCGGCGGCGGTGAAGGTCACCTTGGTCTCGCCTGCTACGCCTGCGAGGACGTTGGCCTCAAGCCAGGTCGGGAGTTCGCCATAAATGGGTTTCTTGTCGTCGTCCTTTCCGATTTCGATGAACTTCTCGAAAACCCAGGCTTCGGTAGCGTTGACCACCACCTCGGCGGTGCCGCCTGCAGGGGAGATGCTGAGATAGGTCTTGGACAGACTAATATTGTCAAGAGAAGCAGGTACTTCCTTTTCGCAGCCCGCGAAGACGGCGGCGGAAGACACGAGGGCGATGAATAAATACTTGAGTTTCATATTGCCTTTACTTCTTTATTAGTTAAACATGTACTTGATACCGACCGAAGCGTACCAGCACTGACCGATGACCTTGTTGGGGACCCAGGTCTGCACGGAACCGGTAACCGCGGCAGGAGTGGAGAAGGTGGCATAGCCCTCGGAGTCGGCGCCCTCGTACTTGAGGATACGGCCGGAGTTGAGGCCTGCGTTCATCACCTGCGATACTCCCCAGCTGTTGTTGAAGAGGTTGAGCAGGTTCTTGATGTCGAAGTTGAGCTGCAGGGTGTTGACGGACTTGCCGATCCTCACCTTGAAGTCGTGCTTGTAGGCGAAGTCGACGCGGTGTACCCAGGGAGAATACACGCTGTAGGCCTCGGCATACTTGCCCTGGTTGGCGCTCAGGTAGGGGTCGTTGTGGACGAAGTCCATGAAGCGGTCGCGGTCGCCGTCGGAGACGAAGCGGAACTCGCGGTTCTCGACCTGCTCGTCGGTAGGAATGTAGAGGGCGTCGTACTGATAGCCGTCGCCGTTCATGTCATTGGCCACCATATATGAATAGTTGTAACCGCCGCGCCAGGTCTCGTAGATGAGGCTGAAGTGGTTGCCGCTGTGGTCGTTATGGGTGACGGAGGCCACGAAGCGGTCGGGGGTCACGTTGATGGCGTTGTGCAGGGGCAGATAGTTGGGGCCCTTCACGCTGGGAACGTAGGTAAACGCGGATTCAGCGTCGGAGCCGGGCATACTGGTGAGCTCCTTGCGGCCGGTGCGGGCGTAGGCGGCATAGATGTCGAGCTCGGGGATGGGCTGCATCTTGATGGTCGCGCCGAGCGAGTATCCGTAACCAAGGGAAGTGTTCTCAAGTACGAACGCCTTGGTGGTGGACCTGTAGGAAGAAGGATAGATGGGACGGTTGTCGGCGCCGTTGAAGGTGGCGAAGCTCTCGACGGGCTTCATGCTCCAGTCGGACACGGTAACGTCGTTGATGGTCTTGTTGAAGATACCCTCGATACCGATGGTGAAGGGGAAGGAGGTAGGCAGGGAGTAGTCAATCGCGAGGGAAGTCTTCCATACCTGAGGCATCTTGAAGTTGGGGTCGACCGCAGCGATGGACGAAGGGGCAACGCCGTCTTCAGGAGTGACGGTGGAAGGGAATCCAAGGGAGATGAGCTTCTTCTGGAGCTGCTCGCGGGTGAGCACGCCGCCTGCGAACTGGGTCATGTCGATGAAACGGTTGCCGTTGGCGTCGGTGGTGTAGGTGCCGGTGTAGTTCTCATAACCGGGCTTTGCAACACCCTTCTTGCCGTCCCAGACCTGGGTCTTGGCGCTGATGGCGCCCTTGTACTGCACCATGCCGCTGTTGGTGGGCATATTGGTGAAGAACACGAGAGGGATGCGGCCGGAGAAGAGTCCGGTACCGCCGCGTACCTTGAGCGACTTGTCGCCGAGGACATCCCAGCTGAAGCCGATACGGGGCGACAGGGTGATGCCGGCCTTGGGCCAGGTACCGGTGTCGATGTGCTGCTCGGCGTAGCCGTAGCTCTTCGGATAATAGGTAAGGTCCTTGATGGCGTTGTTGGTCATCAGGTCGCCGTTGTTGAAGAAGAGACCGTCGACGCGCAGGCCTGCGGTGAGCTTGAAGTTGTCGTTCACGGCCCACTCGTCCTGAGCGTAAATGCCTGCCTTGCTGTACTGTACGCGGGCTGCGGGAGCGAACTCGCCGTCGTAGCCGTAGGTAAGGGCGACGATTTCGGGAGTGCCCTTGTTGATGAAGTCGTTCACGCTGCCGAAGCGGTAGTAACCGGTACCGTTGCGCATGTACTGGTTGTCGGCCATCTGGTATTCATAGCTGACGCCGCCGGTCACCTTGTGGGCTCCGGAGTACCAGACGAGGTCGTCCTTCACGGTGACGACGGTGTTGTGAACGGCATTGTTCCAGGTGAAGAGCTCATAACCCAGAGCCATGTAGTTGCCAGTGCTGCCAGTGCCGTCGAGGATGTCGACGAAGGGGAACTCGCTAGAGTTGGTGCCACGCACGTCGTCAAGTTTCGACCAAGTGGCGAGGAACTGGTTAGACAGGTTGTCGGTCAGGCGGCTGTTCAAGTCAAATGAGAGAGAGTGCACGATGTTCTGCATCGAGTACATGGCGTTGGCAAAGATCATCGAGTACTGCGAAGCGCGGTTGTAGGCCGAGCGTGTGCCGCCGTCCATCGACGAGCCGTTAGTTGCATTCCACACATTATTCTTAGTGTAGTTATAGCGCAGTGCCAAGTGGTGGTCGTTGGTGATGTTCCAGTCGATGCGGGCAAGCAGCTTGTAGTTGCTCTCGTCGGCAGGGAAGTCGGTATAAGAACCGGTGTCATAGTGGTAGCGGTTGAGGACATGGTTCTTCACGCGCTCCATGTCACTGATTGTGGTGCGTGACAGGTAGTTGTCGGGGTCGGCAATGCCATTAACCGATGCGCGCCAGCGGTTGGCAACGGTAGGTATCTTAGCCATCTCACCGTTCACGAAGAAGAACAACTTGTTCTTGATGACGGGTCCACCCAGTGTGAAGCCGTAGGTGGTGTTGCGGTCCTTGTCGCGGGCACCGGCAATGGTCTCACCGTCAACGGCGTCGCCACGCATGTGCTCGTTGCGATGGTAAACATAGGCACTACCCTTGAAGGTGTTGTTACCACTCTTGGTGATGGCGTTTACACCACCGCCAATGAAGTTGGTCTGGCGCACGTCAAAAGGCGAGATAACCACTTGCAACTCCTCGATAGCGTCGAGCGAGATGGGGTTGCCACCACCAGGAAGCTTGTCGCTAAGACCAAAGTTGTTGTTGAAGTTG
>JAFSVP010000115.1 GCA_017444905.1 Bacteroidales bacterium | reverse complement strand
TAAGGAGGGCTTGGTGACAGCTCATCAGGAAGGAAGTGCTGTAATAACAGTGACCGTAACCACGCAAGACGAGGAACTGACGGCTACCTGTACGGTGACAGTAAAGAGTTCCATAGGTGAAGCTGTCGACCTCGGACTCTCTGTCAAATGGGCATCATACAATGTCGGAGCTTCCAAGCCGGAAGAATACGGAGACTATTTCGCCTGGGGCGAAACGGAGCCTAAGGCTGATTACTCCTGGGATACCTACAAGTGGTCATCCTCACTCAATAAGTACAATTCTTCTGACGGCAAGACGGTCCTCGATCCAGAGGACGATGCCGCCAGCGTAAACTGGGGCGGCAGTTGGCGTATGCCTACTGACGCAGAGTGGACGGAGCTCATAAACTATTGCAATTGGACATGGACTACCAGTAATGGTGTAAACGGCTACAATGTATCCCGTAACGGAAACACCATTTTCCTTCCCGCCGCAGGCTACTGGTTCGACACCTGCCTCAGCGGTGACGGCTCCTACGGCCACTATTGGTCTTCCTCACTCTACACTGGCGGCCCGGACGACGCGTGGGATGTCTACTTCGATTCCGGCGATGTCTTCAGGGACTACGGCTACCGCTGCTGCGGTCTATCTGTCCGTCCCGTCACAGAATGATAGCCGGGCAAGGCAAAGCCCAGCCCGGCAGCCAGATGTGAATGCGTCTGGCATCAAAACATCAGCGAAGCCCTTCCCCCACGGCCAAAGGCCGTCGAAACCTTAGTATTTTTATAATCCCGTAGGTGGTAATATGCCGGTTAGGGGGCCAACGCTTTTTTAGTCGGCCTCAAGCTAGATAATCGTTAATCTCTGACGGGCGCATCAGGGAGGAGTCGGACGGCCCGGAGGAGGAAGCATAAGCATCCGCGCTTGTAGCGGAAGGGGCCCGCAAGCGCGAGCGCAGCGGGAAGGCGAGCGTCAGCGAGGCTTCATACCCGGGCCTGTCCGCGTATCCCGCGCCCGGCTGTGGGCTGTTATTCAAGAAACCTATCCGATTAAGAAGCTTGCTTACTCCGCCACGGAGATGGCGGAGCAGGAGAGTTTTTGGGCTTTTTCGAGCTTACTCCGCCAGTGTTATGGCGGAGTAAGAGAGCCTATATAAAAATGCATTCTTGAGGAACCGAGTTATTCACGCTGTTTTTTGCATACGAGAGTTAAATAGTGTAATTTTATGTTTGTTGCCGGTTGTTTCCTGCAATCGCGGCACGCAGGCGGTTATACTTGCTGAAGGGAAGTGGGACGCCAATATGCGGCAGGCCCTGAATACCCTGCTGTCCGGTCATGGGAAGGGCGCGTACGCCGTGTTCGACTTCGACAAGACCAGTATCGTGCACGATATCTCACAGGCCCTGTGGGTGTATCAGGTCGAGCATCTGCGCTACGCCGACGCTCCTACGCACGGATTTCTGGACGTGGTCCCCACTCCCGGGGTGGAAATGCAGGGCGCAGGAGAGACCTACGCCGCAATGGGAGAAACGCTCAAATCGGAATACAACGCCCTCAGGGCCAGGCTCGAGGCCGGAGAAAGCCTGGAAATCAAGAGATTATAATGAACCGAACAATCCGCCTTACAGCATCTGCAGGGCGGATTTTATAATCTGCTCCACCGAGGCGCGGGGGTTGGCCTTGAGGATGGCCTGAATGGCCTTGTTGATGTTCTGCTTCGGGAAGCCGAGTATCAAGAGGGCGCTCGTGGCCTCGTCAACAATGGCGTTGCTGTCGGGGCCGAACAGGACCTCGGAGCTCTCGCCGCCGCCCTTTACAATCTTGTCTTTCAGTTCCAGAACTATCCTCTGTGCGCTCTTGGCTCCTATCCCCTTAACTGCTTTAAGCACAGCGATATTCTCGGAAATGACGGCCTCGCGGAACTCGTCTGCGCTGAGCGAAGACAGAATCATCCTTGCAGATGCGGCGCCTATGCCCGACACTCCGGTTATCAGGCGGAAAAGCTCCCTCTCGTCCTTTCCGGCAAAGCCGTAGTCCACCTGCGTACCGTCGCGCTGGTTAAGCTGGCTCTGGACGTAAAGCGTGGCGCTGCTTTTCCCCTCGAGGGCCGAATAAGTCTGGAGAGAAATCTCAAGGCTGTAGCCTATGCCTTGATTATCAATAACTACCCTTGTGGGTGTCAGTTCTGCAATCTGTCCTTTGATGTACTCTGTCATAACCCTGCAAAAATACTGAATAATTTTATAATTTTGTAAGATAATGGACAGGAGAAAATTCATAGCTGCATCAGCTGCCGCAGCCGCGGCGGCGGCCGTCGCTTCCTGCGGGCGTGCCGGCGGACTATCCGGAGCGGCCCCGTTCACCTGCAAGGCCGGCTCTGACAAGATGAAACTGCGCTACTATCCCTATGAACTGCAGCTGGCACACACCTTTACGGTATCGTCGTTTTCAAGAAAAACAACCCCCGGAGTCCAGCTTGAGATAGATTACTGCGGCCACACTGGCTACGGCGAGGCGTCGATGCCGCCGTATCTCGGCCATACCGTGAACTCGGTATGCTCTTTTCTGGAAAAAGTCGACCTCTCCGGCTTCGACGGCCCCTTCGAGATGGAGGATATAATGGAGTACCTCGACACCCTTTCGTCCGGCGACTCCCCCGCCAAGGCGGCAATCGACATAGCCCTGCACGACCTTCTGGGTAAACTTCTCGGCCAGCCCCTGTACCGAATCTGGGGATACAATCCCAAAAAAGAAAAATACACTTCGTACACCATCGGAATAGATACTCCGGAGGTCGTAAGGGAGAAGACACTTGAATGCGCCGGCAGGTTCAGGGTGCTGAAAGTGAAAGTCGGGCTGGATTCCGACGAGCAGATGATACGCACCATCAGGGAGGTGACCGATTTCCCGCTGGTGGTGGATGCCAACCAGGGCTGGAAAGATCCTCACAAGGCCCTGGAAGAAATCTTCTGGCTCAAGGAGCAGGGGGTGCAGCTCGTGGAGCAGCCGCTGCCCGTGGATATGATTGACGAAACGGCCTGGCTTACCGAATTCAGCCCCCTGCCTATAATAGCGGACGAGGCCGTTCAGAGGCTTGGCGACGTGTCGCGCCTCAAAGGCGTTTACAGTGGCATCAATATCAAGCTGATGAAGAGTACCGGCCTTCTCGAGGCCAGGAAAATGATAGCGGCCGCCCGCTCCAACGCCATGACGGTAATGCTCGGATGCATGACTGAAACCTCCTGTGCTTGCACAGCCGTGGCGCAGTTGTCGCCTACTGCCGACTTTTGCGACATTGACGGCAACCTGTTGATTACAAACGATTTGTTTGAGGGCGTAAAGGTTGTTGACGGCCTTCTGCGCCTCCCTTCCGGCCCCGGGCTCGGACTTGTGAAAAAGAGTTGACAATGACAGAGTTTCCCCAGTTGTCGAGGCTGGTTTACGGAAAGCGCCTCGTATATCTTGACAATGCGGCCACCTCGCTGCGCCCCGCGTCTGTAATCGACAGATGGAATCAGATATCCTCCTGCTCCACGGCCAACCTTCACCGTGCGGTTCACGCCTTAGCTTCGGAAGCTACCGAGGCCTATGAAAGCGCCAGGGATGCAGTAAAGGAATTCATCAACGCCGCAAGCCGCGATGAAGTTGTATTCACTTCCGGCACAACGCATTCCATCAACCTGGTTGCAAGGTCATACGGCGACGTTTTCCTGAACGAGGGAGACGAAATCATCGTTAGCGAGGCGGACCATCATTCCAATATAGTCCCCTGGCAGATGCTCTGCAAGCGCAAATGCTGCGTGCTGAAGGTGCTGCCGGTGGATGACGATGGCCGCCTGTGCACG
>JAFSVP010000114.1 GCA_017444905.1 Bacteroidales bacterium | reverse complement strand
CCATCCTTGCCGAAACGGTTGAAGGAGAGCGTATCGAGCGCCTCCTGCACAGCATCAAAGACCTTTTCGCCGCCATCTTCTTCGTATCCGTAGGAATGATGCTGGACCCTTCGGTGATAGGTTCATACTGGGGCACCATCCTCGTCGTCACTATAATCGCGATGGCCGGCATACTGATATTCTCCACTTCGGGCGCCCTGCTTGCGGGCAAAGGCCTCGAAACTGCGGTGCACGTAGGCTTCAGCCTCGCGCAGATAGGCGAGTTTTCGTTCATCATAGCAAGCCTCGGAGTAAGCCTCGGAGTAATGCGCGACTTCATCTACCCGGTAGTCATTACGGTCTCGGTAATCACCACTTTCACGACGCCCTATATGATAAAGGCGGCGGACCCGGTATATGCCTGGCTGCTGCGCAAGCTGCCCGCTCCCCTGCTCGCCCGCATCAACCCTCCCCAGGACGAGAAAAACAAAGGCTCCAAGGCCGAGAGCAGCACCTGGACAAGCCTCCTGAAGTCCTACGCGACAAGAGTCACCCTATACGGTGTAATCCTCATTGCCATACTGATAGCGTCCCGCACCATTCTGCATCCATTCGCCACGAAGATGTTCTCTTTCAGCGAGTCTCTGGTCAGCGGAATATGCCTCGGAGTCACGCTGCTGGTGATGGCGCCCTTCCTTTACGGATTTGCCGTAACCAACGGAAGCATCAACAAATACGCCTCCAAGCTGCTGAAAGAGAATGCCGCCGCACGCTGGCCGCTGCTCTCGCTGATGGTGCTTCGCATCCTCGTGGCCCTGGGTTTCGTAATAGCCGCAATCACGAGCTACTTCAGCCTCGGAGGCTGGGGAATACTTACCGTACTTCTCACGGGCCTTGCCCTTTTCATCATTGCGAAATTCACGATGCAGAGGCTCAGCGGGCTTGAAAAACGCTTTATCGAGAACTTCAACGAGCGCGAAAACCTGGCACGCAAAAGGACTCCTGTCAGCTCCTCGGTGAAGGAAATGATGGCCGACTACGACATCCATACCGAAATAGTCACCATCACCTCCGACTACGACTTCATAGGCAAGAGCCTGAAGGAACTGCCATTCCGCAGCGGGTCAGGAGTTAACATCATAAAGATAATCAGGGGGTCCCGCAACATAACCATCCCCTCCGGGCGCGAAGCCGTTTATCCCGGCGACAGGCTCGTGGCCGTGGGCACCACCGCCCAGCTTGAGGCATTCAAGGACATACTGATAGCGCATAAGCTGACGCCCGTACAGGGAAACGCAGGAGCGGAAGAAGACTTTGCGGTCATACCCGTAACTCTGGCCCCCGATTCATACCTGACCGGCAAGACGCTCTCCGAGACCGATATGCGCCACGGCGGCTGTATGGTCATAAGCGTTCTGCACAACGGAAGGCTGGTGGCCAATCCCCGGTCCGACTACCGCTTCGCCGAGGGCGACACGGTCTGGCTCGCAGGCGAGGCGGAATCCTGCAAATGGTACATTTAGAGAAGCTGATTTGAAATGATTTTTATATGGAAAAGATAATTCTTACAGGCGACAGGCCTACCGGCCGACTTCATCTCGGACATTATGTGGGCTCGCTGCGCAGACGGGTGGAGCTTCAGAACGAGGGCGGCTTCGACCGCATCTTCATAATGATTGCCGACGCGCAGGCTCTTACCGACAACGCCGACAATCCCGAAAAAGTGCGCCAGAATATCATTCAGGTGGCGCTCGACTACCTGGCAGCCGGTCTCGACCCCTCCAAAGTCAGCATCTTCATCCAGTCTATGGTGCCCCAGCACACAGAGCTCAGTTTCTATGATAT
>JAFSVP010000113.1 GCA_017444905.1 Bacteroidales bacterium | reverse complement strand
TCCGGCAGCAGCAGTTCCCGCTCCGGTGCAAGTGTGCACGGAAATACCGGCAGCGACCGCCGAGGCAACAGGTCGGGCGGCAACACCGGAGGCTCTTCAATCTCCGGCAACGGCGGCTCCTCAAGCGGCTCTGTTTCAGGCCGCAGCGGCGGGACTTCCCATTTCTTCGGCTCCGGCGATAACCGTGGCAAGGGTCACGGCTCCAACCATAGCGATAATCACGGCGTGCGTCCCGGCGGCGGCAACAACCCCGGCAGCGCAAGACCTGACGGCAACCGCGACGTACGTCCCGGCTCTCGTCCTGACGGTAATACCGGCGGCAGCCACGGAGTTCGTCCTGACGGTGCGAAGCCCGGAGATAAACCCGGCGTTCGCCCCGGCGACACCCGTCCCGGCGGCACAGGCCACCATCCCGGCGGTGAGCATGGCCCCAGGCCCGGCTACGGAACCCACCATCCCGGCGGGCAGGTACCCGGCCCCGGCGTAAGGGTGAATCCCGGTCACGGACATCATCCGGGCGGCTACCATCCCGGCCCCGTCCACGGCACTCCTTCGCACTTCAGCCGCGCAGGGCATCACGGCTACGGCCACTTCATCTACACCCTGCCTTCAAGGTACGAGCTGCTCCGCTATCACGGCTTTGACTATTATCTGTGCGACAATATCTGGTACCGTTACCATTCCGGCCGCTACTGGGTTTGCCGTCCGCCCTTCGGCTACGTGTTCACTCCGCTTGCAGACGCAGTGCTGACCGCCTGCACCTTCGCATACTTCATCGACAATTCGTATGCCCTCGACAGAATTGACGAGAATGCAAGCATCATAGCTTCGCAGAACGCTGCGATAGCGGCTAACAACGAGGTCCTGGCCGGCCAGGAGGCGGCATTGGCTGCCAATGCCGCAAAGGTCGGGGAGTCCGCATCCCTCGCCGCTTCACTCGGACTTGTGCAGAGCTTTGCCGCCACGGGCGCAGAGTACTACTACAACGACGGAGTGTTCTATATGAAGGAGGGTGACGGCTATACGGTCATCGTTCCTCCTGCAGGAGCTCTGGTTGAGAACCTTCCCGAGGACTTCGAGGTAGTGGACTACGGCGGAGTGGAGTATTACAAGGTTGACGATACGCTTTATCGCACTGTCGTCATTGACGGAAAAGCCTGGTTCGAGGTTCTCGGACAGCTAAAGTGATGCTTTGAAAGAATTATGGCGGTCGTAGGTGTTTTTGACTCCGGTTCCGGAGGCCTTTCAGTTCTCAGGGAGATTCGAAAGACTCTCCCTGATGAACGTTATATATACTTTGCCGACAATGCCTTCTGCCCGTACGGGGAGAAGGCTCCCTCGTTCATAGTAGAAAGGGGGAAGGCAATCACCGACCTCCTTCTGTCAAAGGGGGCGCAGGCCATAGTCGTTGCCTGCAATACCGCCACCGCCGCAGCCATAGCGGAGCTCCGCGCCTCGTACTCCATCCCTTTCGTTGGGATGGAACCGGCCGTAAAACCCGCCGCCCTCGGCACCCGCAGCGGAGTCGTCGGCGTGCTTGCCACCGCAGGTACGCTGAAAGGCTCCAAATATTTGAAAACAAGGGGTTTGTATGAAGATGAGGTGCGCATAGCGGAAAGAGTCGGAAAGGGATTCGTCGAGCTTGTCGAATCGCTCGACCTGGATTCGCCCCACGCAAGGGAGGTGGTCTCAGCAAGCCTGCAGCCGCTTCTCGACGAAGGCGCCGACACCATCGTTCTGGGCTGCACCCACTATCCATTCCTCCTTCCCCTGATGAAAAGAATAGCCCCGGAAGGCATACGATTCATCGATCCTGCACCTGCAGTGGCAAGAAGGCTCGCCGACGTGCTCCGGATGGAGGGTGTCCCGACCGGCGAATTCCCCGGAGGCAGCGTTGAGCTGCTGTCGTCCGGCTCTTTCGAAGTTCTGAATAAATTATACCTGTCGATATGAAACTGTTCAAAATGACTGCTATCATTTCTGCAGCCGCGCTTCTTCCCGCCTGTGCGGGTTCCGACGCCGGCTTCAAGTACACGGTGGACCAGTTCGCCGATGTAAAAATTATCCGATATACCGTTCCCGGCTGGGACGAGTTAAGTCTGGGGCAGAAGGAATACGCCTATCACCTCGCCGAGGCGGCGAAGTGGGGGCGTGACATCCTGTGGGATCAGAACTGCTGCTGCAACCTGGCTCTGCGGCACGCTGTCGAAAAGGTGCTGAACGAGTATGAAGGCAATCGCAAATGCCCTGAGTTCAAAGCGTTTACTGAATATGCAAAGAGGCTGTTCTTCTGCAATGGTATTCATCATCACTATGCCGAAGACAAGTTCTTCCCCGAATGCGACGAGTCGTATTTCGAGAAGCTGCTCGAAGCGGTGGGACTTTCCGACGAGTCGGGATACCTGATTGCCTGCGCCTACGACCAGTCTCTTTATCCCCAGAGGCGCTGCACTTCGCAGGACGGCGACATAGTGCTGGCTTCGTCGGTCAATTTCTACGAGGGGGTCAACAGGGAAGAAGTAGAGGAGTACTACGCATCCATCGCCGACCCTTCCGACCGTCATCCCGTATCGTATGGCCTTAATTCCAAGGTTGTCAAGGAGAACGGGCAGGTGGTCGAGAAGGTCTGGAAGGCCGACGGCCTCTACGGCCCTGCAATCGAAAAGATTTGCGCCGAGCTTGCTCTGGCCCGCCAGGTTGCCGAGAACGATATCCAGAAGAAGGCCCTCGGTCTGCTCATCGAGTATTACAGGACGGGAGACCTCCGCAAATGGGACGAATTCAATATCGAGTGGGTTAAAGACACCATCGGGACGGTGGATTTCGTCAACGGCTTCGTGGAAGACTATAACGACCCGCTCGGGCGCAAGGGCTCCTGGGAGGGACACGTAAATATAAAGGATGCAAAGGCGTCGGAGCGCTCAGCGATTCTGAGCGCCAACGCCCAGTGGTTCGAGGATAATTCGCCTGTTGACCCCCGTTTCCGCAAGCCCCGTGTCAAAGGCGTGAGCGCCAAGGTCATCAACGCGGTGTGCCTGTCGGGTGACGCATATCCCGCCACTCCCATAGGCATCAACCTGCCCAATGCCGACTGGATAAGGCGCGACCACGGTTCCAAGAGCGTCACCATCGCCAATATTTCCCACGCCTATGACCGTTCGGCTGAGGAATCTCCCGCCAGCGTACTTACTGAATTCGCTTTCAGCGAAGAAGAGATTGCAAGGGCCCGCAAATACGGCTCGCACGCTAGCGAGATTCATACCGACCTTCACGAATGCCTCGGACACGGCTCCGGACAGCTTCTCCCCGGCGTGTCTTCTACCGCTATGGGCGAGTATTCCTCGGCGCTGGAGGAGTTGAGGGCTGACCTGTTCGGTCTCTATTATGCCGCCGACCCCAAGCTCGTGGAACTCGGCATAATGCCCGACGCGGAGGCCTACAAGGCCGAGTATGATGCATTCATACGCAACGGCCTCATGGTGCAGTTCAACCGTGTAGAGCCCGGCCGCAACAATACCGAGGCTCATATGCAGGACCGCAAGCTCATCTCCGAGTGGTGCCTCAGGCACGGCAACGGAGTTATCGAGCGCCGCCAGCGCGACGGCAAGACCTCTTCGTCATAACCGATTATGAGGCTCTCCGTGGACTGTTCGGGAAGCTGCTCGCCGAAATCCAGCGCATCAAGTCTGAAGGCGACTACGAGGCCGGAAAGCAGCTGGTCGAGACCTACGCCGTGAAGATTGACCCGGCCATCCACGCCGAGGTGCGCGAGCGCTATGCCGCCCTGAATCTCAAGCCTTACGGCGGGTTCATCAATCCCGACATAGTCCCCGTCGAGAAGGGCGGCGTAGTGGTGGACTACAAGCTCCGCTACTGCGACGACTACCTCGGCCAGATGCTCGAATACGGCCGCAAATACGGAATCCTGTAAGATTCCACCCGCAAGTACGCGAGCACTCTGGATTTTTTATTGTCCATAGACAAAGAAATTGGTCATTTTGCCACTTTTATTGTTTATGGACAATAAATTTATATTATCTTTGTACTCAAAAGAATTCAAGTATTATGGAAGTACTTACCAGAAAACACTACGCTGATATCGTTGATTCCTGGCTGGGTAAAGGCAATATCATCGCCTTGGTCGGCTCCCGCAGGGTTGGAAAGAGTTATGTGCTCAAGGATTTTATCCAGCGTCATGAAAATGAGGATGATATCAACATTATCTATATAGATAAGGAAAAGAAGTCCTTCAACAGCATTCAGACCAAGAACGATTTGGACGCATGGATTGAAGCCCGCTTTATTGCGGGAAAACACAACTGCATCCTGATTGATGAAGTTCAGGAAATCGGACAGTTCGAAGACAGCGTCTGCAACTGGTACACGGAGGAGAATACTGATGTCATTCTCACCGGCAGCAATTCGGATATGCTTTCAGGAGAGCTTGCTACCCGACTGTCGGGCCGTCACGTTGAAGTTCGTATACACCCGCTTACATATGCTGAATTCCTTCATTTCCATGAACTTCAGGACAGCGATGAGAGCTTGATGGCCTATCTGAACTACGGTGGCCTTCCAGGCCTCAGGAAAGTAGGGCTGGGAAGCGATGAGCAGGTCTGGGCCTATCTTACCAGCGTGTTCAACACAATCATGCTAAAGGATATTATCGAACGTCACGATATCAGGAATATCCCGTTCCTGAACAATCTCGTTGATTTTTATGCTGACACTACGGGCAAGCTCACATCTGCCAACAGCATTTCAAAGTATATGAAATCGCAGCAGGAAGATGTTTCTCCCAATCTCATCCTTCTATATCGCGGCTACTATGCCGAGGCCTTTTTGCTGGATACCGTTCAGCGTTACGACATCCACGGAAAGAAACTCTTTGAATCCAATGAGAAAATCTATTGGGACGATCTTGGCCTGAGGAATCTCAGGGCCTCCGGTGCTATGGACTCTTATATGGAGAAGGTTATTGAAAACGCTGTTTACAAACACCTCTTTTATCTGGGATATGAGGTGAATGTCGGTGTCTTGAATGCCGGAGAAGTGGATTTCGTCTGTCGCAAACCCGGAAAGACAATATACGTTCAGGTGAGCTACATTATTTCAGGGCAGGAAACGCGTGACAGGGAGTTTGGCCCTCTGGAAAGAATTAAGGACAACCATCCCAAATACGTAATCAGCGCCACACCGCTCCTGACGCAGCGTGACGAAAACGGTATCACACATCTGTCGCTTAGGAAATTCCTGAAAGAAGGATTCTAAGTCGTGCAATTATTCGAATTACAGTCTCGACCTCCTCACAGATAGGACATTGATGAACTAGGCTTGATCGGTATGCTGAC
>JAFSVP010000112.1 GCA_017444905.1 Bacteroidales bacterium | reverse complement strand
TGCTCGACACCTGGTTCAGCAGCTGGCTCTGGCCCATCAGCGTGTTCGACGCCAAGCGCCCCGGCCATCCGGAGCACAAGCCCAACCGCGACCTGAGCTACTACTATCCGACTTCCGACCTCGTGACCGGCCCCGACATCATCTTCTTCTGGGTGGCCAGGAGGGTTATGGCGGGAGGCGAATTCATGCAGGACGTGCCGTTCCGCAACGTATATTTCACAGGCATCGTTCGCGACAAGCTGGGCCGCAAGATGAGCAAGACCCTGGGCAACAGCCCCGACCCTCTCGTGCTGATTGAAAAGTACGGGGCCGACGCCGTGCGCCTCGGAATGCTGCTCTGCTCTTCGGCCGGCAACGACATCCTCTACGATGAGTCGCAGATTGAGCAGGGACGCAATTTCTGCGGCAAAATCTGGAACTCCTGGAGGCGTATAAAGAGTTGGAACATAGATGAAAACGCAGCTCAGCCCGAGGTGTCGTCAGTAGCCGTGAAGTGGTTCGACAACCTGCTCTCGCGCACTGTCGAGAGCGTTGCCGACAGCTTCTCGAAGTTCCGTATCAGCGAGGCCCTGATGGCCGTGTACAAGCTCTTCTGGGACGATTTCTGCAGCTGGTACCTCGAGCTCGTCAAGCCTTCTCGCGGAGAGGCGGTGGACGGCCTCACGTACAAGGCGACTCTCGGCTTCTTCGAAAAGCTCCTGAAACTGATTCATCCCGTAATGCCCTTCATCACCGAAGAGCTCTGGCAGGCAATGGCCCCCCGCAGCGAAGGCGAAACCATTATGTTCGAACGCACTCCCGGGGCCGCTCCTTACGACGAGAGCTTCCTCGCCGGCTTCGACGCTGCGCGCCAGATAATCGCAGGCGTTCGAGGCGTGAGGGCGCAGAAGCAGATTGCCCCCAAGGACCCCCTGAAGCTCTGCATCGAGGGAGACTTCCCTCAGGAGCTGCTGCCGGTAATCTCCAATGCCGCCTGCATCGACGAGTTCGTAAGCTCGGTGGAAGGCGCATCGGTCGGCTTCATCGTGGGTACGGTGAAGTGCAGCGTCCCCCTGGGAGGTATGGTCGATACCGCCGCCGAAAAGGAGAGGATTCTCGCCGACCTCGAACACCAGCGCAAGTTCCTTGCAGGAGTGCGCGCCAAGCTTTCGAACGAGATGTTCGTGGCCCACGCCCCCGAGGCGGTGGTCGCGGTGGAGCGCAAGAAGGAAGCTGACGCCCTGGCCAGAATCGAGGCTCTGGAAGCATCTTTGAAAGCATTATAGCAACCAAACACCATCTGTTTATGTTAATTGTACCACTTGGCGTAGTAGGCCCCTGGCAGATTGTCATCATAGCCCTCGTCATCCTGCTGCTGTTCGGCGGCAAGAAGATTCCCGAGCTTATGAAAGGGCTCGGAAAAGGCGTAAAGAGCTTCAAGGAAGGCATCAACGAAGTCGAAGACCAGATCAACGGCGCTGATGCCGACAAATCAGACAAGAAGGAGCAGCGATAAGGAGATGTCCTTCTGGGACCATCTCGAAGAATTGAGGGGGACTCTGTTCCGCTCGATTCTTGCTTTGTGCCTTTTCGCCGTCCTGGGTTTCATTTTCAAGAATCAGCTTTTCCGGCTGGTCTTTCTTCCCGCGTCGCCGGATTTCTTCATCTACCGTCTGCTGGGCTGGAATTTCAGCCTCGAGATGATAAACGTGGAGATGGCCGCCCAGTTCTTCGTCCATCTTTCCGCCGCCTTCGGAGCGGCTCTCATACTGGCCTGCCCCTACATACTGTGGGAGTTGTGGCGCTTCGTCGCGCCCGCCCTTTACGAAAGTGAGAAGAAGGCGGTGCGGGGAGCCTTCCTTATGGCGACGGGCTTCTTTTACCTGGGCGTGGCGACGGGGTACGTCCTGGTGCTGCCCGCCTGCATTCAGTTCTTTATGAACTACAGCGTGAGTACGATGGTCACGAATGCGATAACCATAGGCTCATATATGTCCATGTTCACTTCCACGGTGCTGCTCGTGGGAGTGGCCTTCGAGTTCCCGACGGTTATCTGGGCCCTGTCGCGTCTGGGCATCCTGGACCGTCCGATGCTGCGCAAGGGCAGGCGCTACGCTCTGGTGGCGGTACTTGTCCTGGCCGCAATCGTGACTCCCGCCGACCCGCTGTCGATGCTGATAGTGGCGGCGCCTCTCTATCTTCTGTACGAAATATCCATCCTGATGTGCCCCCGCTCCAATGCTGTCGATAGATGACGTAACGGTGGCCTGGGGCGGCTTCACGCTGCTCGACCACATCAGCTTCCATATCAGCCAGTCCGACCGGATAGGGCTGGTGGGCAAGAACGGCGCGGGCAAGTCCACCCTGATGAAGCTGATAATGGGAATCCAGAACCCCACGTCGGGCCACATCGACCGCCCGCCGAGGCTCACTATCGGCTACCTTCCCCAGCTGATGGAGCACAACCGCGGCCGAACCGTACTCGAGGAAACAATGGGCGTGTTTCAGGAGAGCAAGGCCGACGATGCTGAAATAGATGAGATTACGGTCCAGCTTGCCTCGCGTGACGACTATGAGTCACCGGAATATGCGGCGCTTATCGAAAGGCTCTCGGAGCTCAACGACAGGGCGTCGCTCGCAGGGGGAGACCCTCCTGAGGTGCAGGCGCGCAAGACCCTTCTCGGCCTGGGCTTCAGGGACGACGAGCTCGGCCGTCTCACCGAGACCTTCAGCCAGGGCTGGAATATGCGTATCGAGCTTGCCAAGATACTGCTCCGCCGCCCCGACCTGCTGATGCTCGACGAGCCCACCAACCATCTCGACCTTGAATCCATCGAATGGCTCGAGGATTATCTCAAGACAAGGAAGGGTAGCCTGCTGCTGGTCTCGCACGACCGCAAGTTCCTCGACAATACCACCAACCGCACCGTCGAGATAATGCTCGGGCATATTCATGATTACAAGGTGCCTTATACCAAGTATCTGGAGCTCAGGGCGGAGCGCATCGCCCAGCAGACAGCCGCCTATGAGAACCAGAGGCGAATGATACAGAAGACGGAGGAATTCATACAGGCCTTCCGCTACAAGCCCACCAAGTCCAACCAGGTGCAGTCGCGCATCAAGGCCCTTGAAAAGCTCGACAGGATAGAAATAGACGAGACCGACAACGTAAGGCTCACCGTGAAGTTCCCTCCGGCCCCGCGTGCCGGCGACACGGTGTACAAAGCCTCCGGCCTTACTGCGGGTTATCCTCAGAAAGTGGTGTTCCGCAACGCTGAGATAGATATCCGCAGGGGCGAGAAAGTGGCTCTTGTAGGCCGCAACGGCGAAGGCAAGACCACCCTGATGCGCATCATTACAGGCGAGCTCCCGCCCCTTGAAGGCGACTCGCGCCTGGGCCACAACGTGAGCATAGGCTACTATGCCCAGAATCAGGACGAGGTGCTCGACAAGACTGAAACCGTGTTCGGCACCCTCGACCGCATAGCCACGGGCGAAATGCGCACGAAACTGCGCGACCTTCTGGCCCAGTTCCTCTTCCGCGGGGAAGACATCGACAAGCGGGTGAACGTGCTTTCCGGCGGCGAGCGGGCCCGCCTCGGAATGGCCAGGCTGATGCTTAAGAACCACAACCTGCTGGCCCTCGACGAGCCTACCAACCATATGGACATCAAGTCCAAGGATATCCTGAAGCAGGCCCTGAAGGCGTATGACGGCACGCTTGTTGTCGTAAGCCACGACAGGGATTTCCTTGACGGCCTCGTGGACAAGCTCTACGAGTTCCGCGACGGACGGGTGTACGAGCACCTCGGCGGCGTCTCGGATTTCCTTGCGAGGCGGCGGATTGAGAATCTCGGGGAACTTGAGCGGATTACGGCTCCCGAGAAGAAGGAAAAGCGGGAGGAGGCTGCCCGCCCAGCGCCCGACAGAGAAAAAATCCGCCGTGACCGCAGGATTAAGAACAGAATTTCTTATCTTGAGGCCGAAATTGAAAAACTCGAAGCCCGGATGAAGGAGATTGAGGCCGTGCTGTCGGCTCCCGGACCGGACGACGACATAATGGAGCTCACCCGTTCCTACCTTGAATGCAAGAGGGAGCTGGACACGAAGACGGAGGAATGGGGGTCCCTTATAGACTGATGAATATGAAAAGATTTGTTATCGCTTTACTTTGCCTTGGCCTGTCCCTCGCGCCGGCGTTTGCCTCCGGCCCGGTGCAGCTGAGCCGCGAATGCGGCGCGTTCTCCGGAATCGACGCCGGCGGGCAGTTCGAGCTGACCATAGTGAAGGGTTCCCAGGGCAGGGTCCTCATCACGATAGAGGACGTTTACGAGCCTTACCTGATATGCCAGGTGAAGGGCTCTGTGCTGAAGCTTTCGATAGACGAGCGCAAGGTTCCTTCGGATGTGAAACGTATGTTCCGGGGCAGGGCGACTCCCGATCCGGTGTTCAGCGCCGTGGTTTACGTCGGCTCGGCCCTCCAGAGCGTCACCCTCTCCGACAAGGCCGTGCTGGCGAGTGCCGAAAACGAGGTCTTCGACCCTTCGCGCTGCTCTTTCTCACTCAGCGACAATTCTCTGGTCAAAGATTTGAGAATCAGCTCGGAAAGCCTCCGGATAATTATGCAGAACAAGGCCGTGGCGAAGTTGGACGCCTCTTGCGGCGATTTCTCCGTGGAGCAGTCGAATTCGTCGAATCTCGACGTGAAGGCGAATTCCAGACAGGCATCCTTCAAACTCTCTTCCATGGCGAAGGCCATGGCGAATGTCACGACCGGCTCTCTGGAAGTCAACACCAGGGGAAATTCCTCTCTCAACCTTGACGGAAAGGCGGAAAAGGTGGCTTTCGAGCTCAGCGGAACTTCTGAGGTCGACGCTCTCTCGCTTGACGTGCCCGATGCGGAAGTTCGTATGTCGAGCCTTTGCAAACTTGTGGAGGCGGCATCCAAGTCGCTGAAGCTCAATCTTGCCGGGGGCGCAAACCTGAGCTTTGCCGGCAGCCCGGAAATCATAATCGAAAATATCCGTTCCTCGACTGTTACCCCTTACGGGGGCGAGAAACGATGACCTTCGGCGGGGGCTTCTTCGCCAGAGGCCCTGATATCATAAGAAAGGCTTCCGGCACGGTGCGGGAGCCTTTTTGTTTGCTATTTCTGAAATTTTTGCTTACATTCGTAAGTTGCAACAGACAGATATGGAAAAGTTACGTAGCAGTGTATGCCTCGAAGGCAGGAGGATGGCGGGAGCCCGTGCCCTTTACAGGGCCGTGGGGATGAAGACTTCCCAGATGGGCAAGCCCGTGGTGGCGATAGCTAATTCCTTTACCCAGTTCGTTCCGGGCCACGTGCATCTGCACGAGGCCGGCCAGATAGTCAAGCGTGAAATAGAGGCCCTGGGCTGCTTCGCCGCCGAATTCGACACGATAGCGGTGGACGACGGCATAGCCATGGGGCACGACGGAATGCTGTATTCGCTGCCCTCGCGCGACATTATCGCCGACAGCGTCGAGTATATGGTTAACGCCCACAAGGCCGACGCCCTCGTATGCATAAGCAACTGCGACAAGATTACTCCCGGAATGCTTATGGCCGCGATGAGGCTCAACATTCCCACGGTTTTCGTGTCCGGAGGCCCGATGGAGGCCGGTGTGCGCGGGAGCGCGAAGCTCGACCTCATCGACACTATGGTAAAGTCGGCCGATCCTTCGGTATCTGACGAAGACGTGGCGGGAATAGAGGCCTGCGCCTGCCCGGGCTGCGGAAGCTGCTCCGGGATGTTCACGGCCAACTCGATGAACTGTCTCACCGAGGCCATAGGCCTGTCGCTCCCCGGCAACGGTACCGTCCTTGCAACCCACGCAGAGCGCGTGGAGCTTTTCCGCAAGGCTGCCCGCACGGTGGTCGCCAATGCATACAAGTATTACCGCGACGGCGACTCTTCGGTGCTTCCCCGCTCCATAGCCTCGAAGCCTGCATTCCTGAACGCAATGACTCTCGACATAGCCATGGGCGGCTCCACCAACACCGTCCTGCACCTGCTGGCGGTGGCCCAGGAGGCCGGAGTGGACTTCACGATGGCCGACATCGACGCCCTTTCACGCAAGGTGCCCTGCATCTGCAAGGTGGCTCCCAATACCGCCCGCTACCATATTGAGGACGTGGGCCGGGCCGGAGGCGTGCTCTCGATACTGGGCAGGCTTGCGGAAGCGGGCCTTCTCGAGCTCTCGCTTTCGAGGGTCGACGGCCTCACGGTAGGCGAGGCCATTGCGGCCTACGACCTCAGTTCCCCTTCCTGCACCGACGAGGCACGCGGGCTCTGGACTGTCGCTCCCGGAGGGAAGTTCTGCAACGAACTCGGTGCGCAGGACAGTCATTTCGCCTTAAGCGAACTCGATACCGACCGCAGCGGCGGATGCATACGCGACGTCGCGCACGCCTATACCGCCGACGGCGGCCTTGCCGTGCTTTACGGCAACATTGCCCGCGACGGCTGCGTGGTAAAGACAGCCGGAGTGGACGAATCGATATTCCATTTCGAAGGCAAAGCCCGGGTTTTCGACTCCCAGGAGGCCGCCTGCGACGGTATCCTCGGCGGAGCCGTGAAGGCAGGCGACGTGGTGGTCATTACCTATGAAGGCCCGAAGGGAGGCCCCGGGATGCAGGAAATGCTTTATCCCACCTCCTATCTCAAGTCGATGGGGCTCGGCAAGGCCTGCGCCCTGCTCACCGACGGCCGTTTCAGCGGCGGTACTTCGGGGCTCAGCATAGGCCACGTCTCGCCCGAGGCGGCTGCCGGGGGCGAAATCGCCCTCGTCCGCGACGGCGACACGATAGAAATTGATATTCCTTCCCGCAGCATAAGGCTGTGCGTAAGCGACGCCGAGCTTGAGGCAAGGCGCTCGGAAGAGGCACTCCGCGGGCGCAAGGCGTACACCCCGCCCGTGCGCAGGAGGGAGGTCTCCCGCAGCCTGAGGGCATACGCTTCTACTGTAAGCAGCGCCGACAAGGGTGCGGTGCGTATTATTGAAGATTGATATATGGGACAGCAGTATACAGGTGCGGAGATTCTCCTGAAAGCCCTGCTCGACGCGGGCGTGGATACCGTTTTCGGCTATCCCGGAGGCAGTATCATAAAGGTTTACGACGAGCTTTCGAAGTATCAGGGGAAGCTCAGGCACATACTCGTAAGGCACGAACAGGGCGCCATCCACGCGGCCCAGGGCTATGCACGCGCAAGCGGTAAGCCCGGTGTCGTAATAGTTACTTCCGGCCCCGGAGCCACCAACGTGATTACCGGAGTAGCCGACGCCATGATAGATTCCACTCCGGTTGTCGTGATTACCGGACAGGTGGGCAATGCCTCGCTCGGCACCGACGCCTTCCAGGAGACCGACGTCATCGGAATGACGGGCCCCATCGACAAATGGACCTTCCAAATCCGCCGCCCCGAAGACGTGGCTCCCGCCGTGGCCAAGGCTTTCTACATAGCTTCCTCCGGCCGCCCCGGCCCCGTGGTGCTCGATTTTACAAAGGATGCCCAGACCGGACTTGCCGGATATGAATTCCGCAAGTGCTCGTTCATACGTAGTTACGATCCTCACCCGGAGGCTTCCGAAGAGGCTCTCGACCGTGCCGCGGAGATGATAAACGATGCCCGCAAGCCCTTGCTCGTATTCGGTCAGGGAGTGGCTATTTCGCACGCGGAGGGGGCTCTTGACGCCTTCCTTCGCAAGAGCGGCATCCCAGCCGCGTCCACTATGCTGGGCCTCAGCTCCCTGCCTTCCGCCAACCCTCTCTATATGGGAATGGTGGGCATGCACGGGAATATGGCCCCCAACATCCTTACCTGCAACTGTGACCTTCTCATAGCGGTCGGTATGCGTTTCAGCGACCGCGTTACCGGCCATACTCCGAGCTACGCCGCCCAGGCAAGGAAAATCCATATCGATATCGACGAAAGCGAAATCGGCAAGATTGTGCCGGTGGACCTCGGCATCCTGGGCGACGCCCGCGAGGTGCTCGAAGCCCTTACAGCCCGTGTACACACCGCTTCCTATCCTGAGTGGATAGCATCTGCCGACAGGGCCCGGGAGGTGGAACGCACCCGCGTGGCTCTTCCCGAAACCGCTCCCGCCGAAGGCCCCGTCAAGATGGGAGAAGTTGTGGCTGAGGTGATGCGTGCCGTGGGCGACGATGCGATAGTCGTCACCGACGTGGGCCAGAACCAGCTGATTTCGGCAAGGTATTCAAGGTTCGTCCGTTCCCGCAGTTTCATAAGCTCCGGCGGCCTCGGAACTATGGGCTTCGGCCTTCCGGCCGCGATGGGCGCCAAGCTTGCCGTGCCCGGCAGGCAGGTGTGCCTCTTCGTCGGCGACGGCGGACTCCAGATGACGATTCAGGAGCTTGGAACGATAATGCAGGACAGGATAGGCGTGAAGATTATCCTTCTTGACAACAACTGGCTGGGCAACGTCCGCCAGTGGCAGGAGCTCTTCTTCGGAGGCAGGTATTCCTGTACCCGTATGCTGAACCCCGACTACGGTCTCATAGCGGCCGCTTACGGAATAGGCTTCAGGGCGGTGTCCGAGAGGGCTGAGCTATCTTCCGCCGTACTGGAGATGCTGGACAGCGAGGGCCCATTCCTTCTCGACGCCCGCGTGCTGGAGGAGGGTATGGTTTATCCTATGATTCCTCCCATGAAGCCGCTTGACAGAATAATGGTTTCCAAAGACGAATGGTATTCCGATGGCGAATGAAAGAATGTATATAATCTCGGTGTACTCCGAGAACCAGGTCGGACTCCTCAGTTCGATATCCCAGATATTCACGAGGCGCAACATCAATATCGAGAGCCTCACGGTGTTTCCTTCGGAGTTCCCGGGGGTGCATCATTTCACCTTCCGCGTGGTGACCGACGAATTTTCGGCCTCGCAGGTGGTGAAGTTCATCGAGAAGAAGGTTGAGGTGCTCAGGGCTTACTGGTATGAAAGCAACAGCGTTTCGGCAGGCGAACACGACGACCTGTCGGCATATCTTATAGAAAAGGACAAAACTCAAAAATAACATCAATTATGGCAAAAATGAACTTCGGCGGAGTTGAAGAGAATGTCGTCACCCGCGCAGAGATGCCCCTCGAGAGGGCCAGGGAAATACTCAAAGGCAAGACCATAGCCGTACTCGGATACGGAGTGCAGGGTCCCGGCCAGTCGCTGAACCTCAAGGACAACGGTTTCAACGTCATAGTCGGCCAGAGGCCCGGCAAGACCTACGACAAGGCCGTGGCCGACGGCTGGGTGCCCGGCGAGACCCTCTTCGGCATCGAGGAGGCTGCAAAGCGCGGCGACATCGTGCTCTGCCTCCTTTCCGACGCTGCCGTCATGTCGGTGTGGCCCGTGCTCAAGCCCTGCCTCACCACCGGCAAGACTCTCTATTTCTCACACGGATTCGCCATCACCTGGGCCGACCGCACCGGTTGCGTACCTCCCGCCGACATCGACGTTATAATGGTAGCTCCCAAGGGCTCCGGCGCCACCGTGCGCTCGCTCTACCTCGAGGGCAGGGGAATCAACTCTTCCTTCGCTGTGTATCAGGATTATACAGGCAAGGCTCTTGAGACCACCATCGCCCTCGGCATCGGTATTGGCTCGGGCTATATGTTCGAGACCACTTTCGAGCGCGAGGCCGTCTCCGACCTCACCGGCGAGCGCGGCTCGCTGATGGGTGCCATCCAGGGCCTGCTCCTCGCCCAGTACGAAGTTCTGCGCGAGAACGGCCACACTCCTTCCGAAGCCTTCAACGAGACTGTCGAGGAGCTTACCCAGTCGCTCATGCCCCTGTTCGCGGCAAAGGGAATGGACTGGATGTACGCCAACTGTTCCACTACCGCACAGCGCGGAGCCCTCGACTGGATGGGTCCCTTCCACGATGCCGTGAAGCCCGTTGTCGAGAAGCTCTACCAGAGCGTGAAGTCAGGCCACGAGGCCCAGCTCTCCATCGACGCCAACAGCAAGCCCGACTATCGCGAAGGCCTTGAGAAAGAGCTCAAAGCCCTGCATGACAGCGAGATGTGGCGCACTGCCGAGACCGTGCGCGCACTCCGTCCCGAGAATGCCGGAAAGCAGAAATAATGAATACCCTTTTTGATAAAATCTGGGATTCGCACGTCGTAGATTCGCTCGAAGACGGGCCGGACCAGCTTTACGTCGACCGGCTTTACTGCCACGAGGTTACGAGCCCCCAGGCTTTCGACGGCCTGCGAAGCCGCGGCATTCGTTGCTTCAGGCCCGAAAAGGTCTTCTGCATGCCCGACCACAACACGCCCACGCACGACCAGGACAAGCCAATAGCCGACCCTGTGTCGCGTGCGCAGGTGGAAATGCTCGAGCGCAATGCCGCCGAGTTCGGGCTGCACTATTACGGAATGGGCGGCCCCGACAACGGCATCATCCACGTCGTGGGGCCTGAGAAGGGCCTTTCGCTCCCGGGTATGACCATAGTCTGCGGCGATTCCCATACCTCCACTCACGGGGCGCTCGGGGCCGTGGCCTTCGGTATCGGCACTTCCGAAGTCGAGATGGCGCTCGCTTCGCAGTGCATACTGCAGCAGAAGCCCCGCTCGATGAGCATACGCGTCGAGGGGAAGCTGGGTAAGGGCGTTACCGCCAAAGACCTGGCCCTGTTCCTCATGATGAAGCTCACTACGGGCGGTGCCACCGGCTACTTCGTGGAGTACAGGGGCGAGGCCGTCCGCTCCCTTTCGATGGAAGGGCGCCTCACGCTCTGCAATCTTTCCATAGAGATGGGCGCGAGGGGAGGCTTCATCGCTCCGGATGAAACCACTTTCGAATACCTGAAGGGCAGGGAATATGCTCCAAAAGGTGAAGAGTGGGACAAGGCCGTGGAGTTCTGGCGCACTCTTAGCAGCGGCGACGACGCCGTGTTCGACCGTGAGGTGGTGTTCGACGCCGCCGAGGTCAAACCTATGATTACCTACGGTACCAATCCCGGAATGGGTATGCCGATTGACGGAAGCATCCCTGCCGATGCTCCCGCCAAGGCGCTGCAGTATATGGGCTTCGAGCCCGGGCAGAGCCTTCTCGGGCACGAGGTGGACTATGTTTTCCTCGGGGCCTGCACCAACGGGCGCATCGAGGATTTCAGGGCGTTTGCATCGCTGGTCCGCGGCCGCCGCAAAGCCGAAGGAGTTATCGCCTGGCTCGTGCCCGGCTCCGCAGCCGTGGCGCGGCAAATCCGCGCCGAGGGCCTCGACCGCGAGCTCGAGGCGGCCGGCTTCGAGCTGCGCCAGCCCGGCTGCTCCGCCTGCCTCGCGATGAACGACGACAAGATACCTGCCGGGACGTACGCCGTATCCACGAGCAACCTCAACTTCGAAGGGCGCCAGGGCCCCGGCTCCCGCACCCTTCTTGCAAGCCCCCTCACGGCAGCCGCGGCCGCCGTCACGGGCAAGGTGACCGATCCAAGGGAATTGTTATGAAACAGAAGTTCGACATAATTGAAAGCACCTGCGTGCCCCTGCCGGTCGAGAACGTGGATACCGACCAGATAATTCCGGCCCGCTTCCTCAAGGCAACCACGCGCGACGAGGCCTTCTTCGGCGAGAACCTGTTCCGCGACTGGCGTTACGACGCTTCCGGGCAGCCGAAGCCCGATTTCGTGCTCAACCGCCCTGAATACGGCGGATGCATACTCGTGGCCGGCAAGAACTTCGGTTCGGGCTCGAGCCGCGAGCACGCCGCATGGGCGATTGCGGGATACGGATTCAAAGTGGTGATATCCAGCTTCTTCGCTGATATTCACAAGAATAACGAGCTGAACAATTTCGTGCTTCCGGTGACCGTAAGCGAAGATTTCCTGGCAGAGATTTTCGCTACTGTCAAGGCCGACCCTTCCGCAAAGCTCAGGGTCGACCTCCCCGCCCAGACGGTGACGAACCTCACCACCGGCCGCTCCGAAAGCTTCGAAATCAGCGCTTACAAAAAATACTGTCTCGAAAACGCTCTCGACGACATAGATTATCTTCTTAGCCGCCGCAGCCGCATCGAGGAATACGAACGCAGCAGATGACCGAAATACTCGATACCACTCTCCGCGACGGTGAACAGACCGCAGGCGTATCTTTCAATGCCGGCGAGAAACTTGCGATAGCAAGGCTCCTTCTCGAGGAACTCAAGGCCGACCGTATCGAAGCGGCTTCGGCCCGGGTGTCGCCCGGAGAGTCGGAATCTTTCGCGTCTATCTGCCGCTGGGCCGCTTCCAGGGGCCTTGCCGACAGGGTCGAGGCTCTCGGCTTCATCGACGGAGGTGCGTCCGTCGACTGGATAGCTTCAGGCGGCGGCAAGGTGATGAACATCCTGGCAAAGGGTTCGTTCCGCCATCTTGACCTACAGCTCCGCAAGTCCCCTGAAGAGCATTTCTCGGATATACTGCAGACCGTGGAACTGGCCTGTTCGAAGGGCCTCGCCTGCAATATCTACCTCGAAGACTGGTCGCACGGGATGGGCGACTCCCCGGAATATGTGTTCAGCCTCATCGACGCTCTGAAAGACAGCGGAATAAGCCGCTTCATGCTGCCCGATACTCTCGGTATCCTCAATCCCTGGAGCAGCTACGAATACTGCTCGGCGGTAACCGGCCGGTATCCCGGGCTGCGCTTCGACTTCCACGCTCACAACGACTACGGCCTTGCCGTGGCGAATTCGCTTGCTGCGGTGAAAGCCGGAGTAAGCGGCCTGCACTCTACCGTGAACGGCCTCGGGGAGCGCAGCGGCAACGTTTCGTGCGCTCCGCTCGTGGCTTCGCTCCGCGATATGCTGGGAGAGAGTGTGTCGATTGACGAAAGCCGCCTTACCCACGTGTGCAAGTACGTGGAAGGCATTTCCGGCATACGCATACCCGGTAACGAGCCCATCGTGGGCGAGAACGTGTTCACCCAGACCAGCGGCGTCCACGCCGACGGCGACCGCAAGGGCGGACTCTATTCCAACCTCCTGGCTCCTTCGCGCTTCGGACGCACGCGCTCCTATGCCCTCGGCAAGATGAGCGGCAGGGCGAGCGTCCTCGAGAACCTCGACCAGCTGGGCATAGAGCTCACTCCCGAGCAGCTCCGCCTCGTTACCTGCAGAGTGGTGGAGCTCGGCGACAAGAAGGAAGTCCTTACGCCGGAGGACCTTCCGTTCATCGTGGCAGACGTGCTGAAAGGCAGCGCTTCGCCCGTGGACGAGCGCGTGAGCATAGTGAACTACTCGCTTACCCTCACCCGCGCCATGCGTCCTCTTGCAATGCTCAAGCTCTCCATCGACGGCAAAGAATATGAGTCTTCTTCGGCCGGCGACGGACAGTACAACGCCTTTATGAACGCCCTCTGGAAGATATATGATTCTCTTGGCAAGTCGCATCCCAGGCTTGCAGACTACCAGGTAAGCATACCTCCGGGAGGCAAGACCGACGCCATCGTCGTGACCACCATCAGCTGGGATAACGCAGGCCGCGTATTCAAGACCCGAGGAATCGACTCCGACCAGACCGAGGCGGCCATCAAGGCCACGGTCAAAATGCTCAATATTATTGAAAACCTTGATTTGGCACAACTGAAATGAAATTCAACATAGCTCTTTTGCCCGGCGACGGGATAGGTCCCGAAGTCACCGCGCAGGCGGTAAAGGCCGTCGAGGCCGTGTGCCGCCGCTTCTCGCATGAGGTCAGCTGGCACTTTGCATACGCCGGGGCCTGCGCCATCGACCGTTTCGGC
Organism: Bacteroidales bacterium; assembly: GCA_017444905.1. GTDB lineage: Bacteria > Bacteroidota > Bacteroidia > Bacteroidales > UBA932 > Cryptobacteroides. The sequence continues at coordinate 3,399 of JAFSVP010000112.1, read as the reverse complement.
GACGCTTTCCCCGAAGAGACCTACCGTACCTGCCTCGAGGCTGACGCCGTGCTCTTCGGAGCTGTGGGCGACCCCCGTTACGACAACGACCCCAAAGCGAAGGTGCGCCCCGAACAGGGCCTGCTCGCAATGCGCAAGAAGCTGGGACTCTACGCCAACCTGCGCCCCGTCGAGACCTTCAGCTCCCTCGTCCACAAGTCGCCCCTGAAGGAGGAACTGGTGGACGGAGCCGATTTCCTCTGCATAAGGGAGCTCACCGGCGGAATGTATTTCGGCGAGAAGGGTATTCTCGACGGAGGCGACACGGCCTACGACACCAATATCTACCACCGTTTCGAGGTGGAGCGCATCCTCAGGCAGGCTTTCGAATTCGCCCGCAGGCGCCGCTCGCACCTTACCGTGGTCGACAAGGCCAACGTGCTGGAGTCTTCGCGTCTCTGGCGCAGGATAGCCCAGGAGATGGCGCCGCTCTATCCCGACGTCACCACCGACTATATGTATGTGGACAATGCCTCGATGAGGCTTATCACGGGCCCCAAGTTCTTCGACGTCATCGTTACGGAGAACACCTTCGGCGACATTCTCACCGACGAGGCCAGTGTCGTGTCGGGCTCCATGGGCCTGCTCGCATCCGCCTCGATAGGCGAGAAGACGGGAGTTTTCGAACCCGTGCACGGCTCCTATCCGCAGGCGGCCGGAAAAGATATAGCCAACCCCCTTGCCGCCATCCTTTCGGCAGCTATGATGTTCGAATACGCCTTCGGTCTTATGGACGAGGGGCGTGCGATACGCGAGGCCGTTTCGGAGAGCATCGACAGCGGTTTCGTTACCGAAGACCTCGCCGTTGAAGGAGCCGCCAGGGGTACCGCCGAAGTCGGCGACAGGGTGGCTTCATTGATATTGAAATAATAATATAGTATTAAGATATGGCACAGATTGATTGGGATTCCCTGGGCTTTGACGCCTACCGCACCAGGACCGTCGTCCTGGCGCATTACCGTGACGGTGCGTGGTCTGAAATCGAGACCACCGAGACCTTCTCCTTCACCATAGACCCTTTCATGCAGGGCCTGCATTACGCAATCTCCTGCTTCGAAGGACTTAAGGCATTCCATCAGAAAGACGGCTCCATAGTTATGTTCCGGCCCGACAGGAATGCAGCCCGTATGGCGCGTTCCGCCCGTTTCCTCGGCCTCCCGGAACCTCCGGCGGAGATGTTCATAAAGATGTGCGAACTCTGCGTCAAGAACAATATGGAGTTCCTCCCTCCGTACGGACACCAGGCGTCCATGTACCTGCGCCCGCTGCTTTTCGCCCCGCACCCGCAGATGCAGCTCGTCCCTTATCCTGAGGTGACTTTTGCCGTAATGTGCGCCCCTGCAGGCTCTTACTACGGAGCTCACCTTCGCAGTGCGGCTGCCGTCATTCCCGGCGACTACGACCGCGCCGCCCCCAAGGGCACCGGCAGCTACAAGCTCAGCGCCAACTATGCCGGCACCTTCGTGCCCTATAAGATAGCTCACGAGCAAGGCTACGCCGAGTTGCTTTACCTGAACTCCGCAACGCGCGAGTTCGTGGATGAGTTCGGCTCTTCCAACTTCTTCGGAATCAAGGATAATACCTATGTTACTCCGCTTTCCGACAGCGTCCTTCCCTCCATCACCAACCTTACGCTCCAGGAGTGTGCGGCCGATTTCGGGATGAAGGTGGAGAAGCGCCCCGTCACCTTCGAGGAGCTTGCAGAATTCGAGGAGGCCGGTGGCTGCGGCACCGCAGTGGTGATTACTCCCATGTCGCACATCGACTACAAGCCCGTGCTTGCCGGGGAGGCCGTCACCCGTTCGTTCCGTTATGCGAAAGACGGTGAAGTGGGTCCCGTGTGCACCAAGCTCTACAAGCGCATCACCGGAATCCAGTTCGGCGAGATTGAAGACGTGCACGGCTGGTGCTATAAGATATGACACTGTTCAGCGAGGAACTGCTTGCAGAGGCCTGCCGCGAGCAGAACGTGGCAGAGCTCCCGAAGGCTACGATAGGCGAAGTGCTGCTCGTAGCCCAGTATCTCGAGCGTCGCACGGGCATACCCTTCGTCCGTATGGACCAGGGCTCGCCCGGGCTTCCGGCCAACCGCATCGGCATCGAGGCCGAGAAACGCGCTCTCGACAGGGGAGTGGGCTCGCAGTATCCTCCCGCAGCCGGAGTGCCGGAGCTCAAGAGCGCCGCATCGCGCTTTGTCAAGGCATTCATCGACATAGATATAGCTCCTTCAGGCTGTATCCCGACTACAGGTTCGGTAGAGGCGTCGTTCGGCTCTTTTCTGGCCTGTACCCAGCGCATCCCCGGCAAAGACAAGGTGCTTTTCATCGACCCGGGTTTCCCCATCCAGAAGTCGCAGCTGCGCGTTCTCGGGATAGGCTGGAGGGAGTTTGACATCTATTCTCTCCGTGGAGCCGGGCCCCTTCGCGAAAAGCTCGAAGAGGAGCTCTCGAAGGGTGACATAGCCGCTATCGTGTATTCCAATCCCAACAATCCGGCCTGGATATGCCTCGAAGAGGAGGAACTTCAGGTGATAGGGGAGCTTGCCACCCGCCATGACGTAGTTGTGATGGAAGACCTTGCCTATTTCTGCATGGACTACAGGCGCGACCTGGGCAGGCCCTTCGAACCCCCGTTCCTGCCAAGCGTTGCCCGTTATACGGGGAATTATATCCTGATGCTGTCGGCCTCGAAGATTTTCAGCTACGCCGGGCAGAGGATTGCCCTGGCGTGCATAAGCGACTCCCTGTATTCCAGGCGCTTCGAAGCCCTTGCCGCCCGCTATCACGATTCCGGCGTGTTCGGGGTGACGCTCACTGCGTCAATCCTTTATATGATAACCAGCGGCTGTACTGCTTCAACCCAGTACGCCTACGCCGAGATGCTCGAGCGCTCCTGCGACGGCACCATCGACTTCGTCTCAGATACCCGCGAGTACGAGAGGCGCGCCTCCCGGATGAAAGATATCTTCCTGCGCAACGGCTTCCATATAGTTTACGACCGCGACGTTACGGCCCCCGTGGGCGACGGCTTCTTCTTCTCGCTCGGATACGGAAATCTGAGCGGAGAAGAACTGCTCGTGGAGCTTATGAAGTACGGAGTCAGCAGCATAAGCCTTTCCACCACCGGCAGCCACCGGGGCGGAGTGAGGGCCTGCGTGAGCCGTATGACCGAAGGGCTCTACCCCCTTCTGGAAGAAAGAATGAAAGAATTTGCAAAAGATCATCCAATTAAATGAGAATTGAAACCGCTTGTGTCCGTGCCGGTTACGAACCCGGAACGGGCGAACCCCGCCAGCTGCCCATAGTGCAGAGCACGACCTTCAAATATCCCGACAGCGATTCGATGGGCCGTCTTTTCGAC
>JAFSVP010000111.1 GCA_017444905.1 Bacteroidales bacterium | reverse complement strand
GATGTACACGAGGGGCATATCGGTATATTTCACCTACGGTACCGGCACCAAGTCCGGCAAATCCGACGGACAGATTCTTACGAGCGCGATGAACCTCCTGCGCAACAGGGGAGTCTCTACCGATTTTACGGCCACCTCCGGCTACACCTCCTTCTTTATGATAGTCAATCGTTCGCATCTTGAGACGATGCAGGCGAGCTATATGGCTAAGCAGAGCGGTCTGGTGTGCAGGGTGTGCGCCGACGTCAATATGCGCGACGCATCCGGAGTCAATCCCAACTGGGACAATCAGGAAAAGCGTTTCTACAATTCTATTGACGGGCAGGACCATACGGGCAACAATACCGGTTTCCGCATCTACAACCTCCTCAGCAATACCGACAATCTGGCCAATAACTTGTCCGGAGGCGGCGGACAGACTGCAGGCTTCCTCTGTGCCATCACGGGCAACGACTCGGTGGTTTCAAACCTCGTATTCGGCTCCAAGAACGGCACTTCGTACGACGGCGTGAGTCTTGTCACCTGTTCCGACAACGCCAGGAACATATATGCCGGAGCAGTCGTCGGAAAGGTGTCGGGCGGAGTCGTGAGCAAGGTCGTCAACTGGTGCCCGGTATCTTTGACGATAACCACGACCGGCTCCGAAGACAATCCTGTGACGCCCGGCACTCCTGCCGACCACAACAAATATATGGGAGGCATTGCCGGTCTGCTGGAAGACAGTTATCCCGGCACATCCGACTGGAATCGCAATCCTACCATAATAGACTGCGTAAACAACGGCACCCTCACGGTGCAGGGTGTGCACAGCGCTCCCGTTGCCGGCGACTCGCTCGGTTGTTTTATGGGAGGCATAGTTGGCCGTATGTTCAAGTCGCAGTCGGCAATCATTAAGCGCTGCACTAACAACGCGGCGGTCGTCAATAAGGCCGATCTGGGTATCAACCGCGATGTCAACCCCCTGTCCATCGGCGTGGGAGGCATTCTGGGTATATCATCCAAGATAACGAACGAGCCCATAGCAGGCTGGCATGCCTGTATGACCATAGAGGAATGCGTGAACAACGCCACCCTTACCGCGGAGGCTGATTCCGTAATGGTCGGCGGCATTACTTGTCTTATGCAGAACGGCGGCACTGTTAAGAGCTGTACCAACAACGGAAGCCTCACCGTACGCAACGGCAAGAAGGGCGTAGAAGCCGGTGGTATAGTATGCGTATTCAACAACGCCCGCCCTATTACCCGTATAGACGGTGTCTCGGGTACGCTTTATCCCAAGGTTACTTCTTGCGAAAACACGGGTAATATCGGTAACACCAGCACTTCCACCCTATACAATGCCGGCGGCATCGTAGGACGCGTTTCCGGCGCCCACGGCCCTATCGAAATCAGCAGCTGCACCAACTCGGGCAACATCACCCTGGTCCAGCACAATGTGGCCGACGCAGTCAATTCATATCATGGAGTCGGCGGCGTGCTCGGTTATATGGGTGTACGTTCCGACGGCTCTCCGCAACTACTGAGCCTCCTGAACTGCAGCAACAGTGGCAGAATATCAGTTACCGGCACGGTGCGATATAACGTCGGGGGAGTATTCGGCAAGAACGTTTCCAAGGCTACGGTTCAGGGCTGCACCAACAGCGGTGAGATTACCACCAGCGGCAACGTGAGCTCGCCTCTGAGGCTGGGCGGCATAATCGGCACCAACGAGTATTGTGCCGACGCTTCTGAGCCTGCAGTGGGCGAATGCTTTACCGTCAAACTGTGCGAGAATACAGGATACGTCCACGCTGAGAACAATACCGGCAATGTCTATGTCGGAGGTATCATAGGCTATGATTACGGCAAATTCGCCCGCATAGGCGCCACTGCCGACGGCCAGGGCAATATCAACCGGGGCCACGTTCGTGCCAATACTTCCGGGTCCGTGTTCCTTGGCGGCATAGCCGGCTCCGTTGAGACTAATTATATATTCAGGTATAACTACAATTACGGGCGGGTTTCCACTACCGGATTGAAGCAGAACCGCGTGGGCGGCGTCATAGGCTATCTATTGAGCTCGCACAACGCTCCGCTCACCGACTGCGTGAACGAAGGGCAGGTGGACCTTACTACTGATGCAACCTGGAACAGGGAAGACTGGGACAGTGAGCGGACCGATCTTGGCGGTCTGTGCGGCTGCATCATCACCTACGGCGGCTGCACGGTAAGCCGTTGCACCAACCGCGGATACATATCGGCGTGCTATAACAACGCAAACCTTTCCAAAGTCCGTTCGATAGGCGGTATAGTGGGCGTCATATCAAGTATGGTAGCCGGTACCAGTTCTTTCAGCTCCTGCGTAAACAGCGGCACGTTAAGCTCCAAGACCGAAGGCCTGTCGAAAGACGTTATGCCCCCTCAGAATTTGATGATGGGCGGCATCCTGGGCTATTTTACACACTCGGTTGAAAATACCGACGTATCAACTCTGAATATCACCTCCTGCAACAATTATGAAGACACCACTTCTCCAAGGCCGAGGTCGACCACTTTCTATTGCCTGGGCTCCGGAGATTACTCTGCGGGCGGCATTCTGGGCGGCTACAGGGGCGACAGGGCCCATACTATTAATATTAAAGGTACATCCACCACTTATGGCGAGAATACCGCCTCGATAAATTCAGGCCGATGGTATATGAGAATGACCGGCGGAATAGTAGGTGGCAATGTAATGTCCGGAGACGATCTTGCAACGCTGAAGGTGCAGTATATGCGGAATGCCGGCGCTGTGAACTGGAAAGCGTCTTCCGGTTTTACCGACATCAGCCCCGTGGGGTCGTTGGGCGGTATCATAGGCGCTATCACCAACTCCGCCGACGTCGTGAGCGACTGCGAGCACACAGGCTCCATTACGGTGAACATTCTAGCCAGCAGCAATATAGGAGGCATAGCAGGCTCTAATTACAAAGGAGCAACGATTAAGAACTGTACCTGCAGCGGACCGGTCACTTATGATTATTCAACCCACGGCTCTTCGTCGTCATTTGACCTCTATTATCTCTTCAACGTAGGCGGCATAGTCGGCTATCAGGAAGGCGGCAAGACCCAGTCCTGCATAGGAGGGGGCAGCGTCACCATAAACTGCAAATCCAAATCCCGCACCTACACCTCCAGCGGCGGCATTGCAGGCCAGGTATGCGCTGGTACTGTAACGGCCTGCAAGCTTTCAAGCAACGTGAGCGTCATCAGCAACGGCGATATGTCGGGCGGCATAGTCGGTATGATATCCTGCAGCGGTACTACGGGCTGCACCGTATCCAACTGCCAGGTCCGGGGTTCGGCCGCCAACCTTCTCATGGTTAAAGGCCGCCACTGCGTGGCTGAGATTGTAGGCGGCTACAAGAGCGGCTCCACTGGCAACAAAGCCACTCACAATATCACCAAGTGTATGGCATCCGGCTCCAATGCCAGGATTTACGCTACGGGTATGGGCGTAGCCGGAATACTCGGCGGCGCCCGCGACGCTACCGACATTTCGGCAAGTTACAACCTGAACATAAACAACTGTTATGTCCAGAATATGCCGGTTATCCACGGTGGCAACGATGTCGGCGGTTATTATCAGAGTACCAGCGCTATAGCGGGGCGTATCTCAAACCTTTACAACGGAGGCCGTACTTCCATCTATAACTGCATTATCGGCTCCTGCTATCTTGTTGACCTGAAGTCAGACACTTCGGGTAGCGGCGGCTGTACCGGAGGATTCATAGGCTATTTCAAGAGTACCAATTCCGACGGCGACGTTACTTCCACTCTGAATCTTGTAAATAACGCCTCCTATGTGGACGGGCATATCCACCACGCAAATTTTACCAAAGACAGCAAGAACTTCAGGCACGGAGGCGCTTTCGGGCTTGTCAACGGCTCTACCACAATCAATATCCACGGCTATGTCACCGACCTCAATTATTCTTATATACGTACGCTTTCGACCGACCCCGGAATGGATGCCCTTACAGTAAGCTATATTACCTCAACCGGAGATACAGGTCAGAAGAGTGTCTATTCATCTACTCCTGCGGATGCAGACCCCGTGGGGCTGATAGGGCAGCGTACGGCTTCCTGCACGGTAAATATGAGCTATATCATTACCCGCAAGAACTTCAATTATTTCGGCTCGTCATATTCTCCCACGATGCCGTCAACCAATTACGCTTATAAAACATCTGACAGCGGCAATATCGATTACCTGAACACCTTCATCGGTGCGTATTCCGGCTCGAATCCGGGCAAGACCAGCCTCCTGGAATGGTCGCGCAAAGACTCGTCCGGAACTTCTTACGTCCCGTACATTGCATCTCCCGACCCGATATAGTTTTATAATTTGCCGAGTTCGCCCAGGTAGGTGTCCTTGAAACCGAGGAAATAGAGTACTCCGTCGAGTCCTATGGTGTTGATTGACTGGCGCGCGTTGGCAACGACGCGCGGTTTTGCGTGGAAAGCGATGCCGAGTCCGGCAGTCGAGAGCATGGGGAGATCGTTGGCGCCGTCGCCCACGGCTATGGTCTGGGCGAGGTTCACCTTTTCCATCTGGGCTATGAGCCGCAGGAGGTCGGCCTTGCGGCGGCCGTCCACCACGTCGCCCATATAGCGCCCCGTCAGCTTGCCGTCGTCGCCCACTTCCAGCTCGTTGGCATAAACATAATCTATGCCGTATTTCCGCTGCAAATACTCGCCGAAATAGGTGAATCCTCCCGACAGGATGGCTATCTTGTAGCCGCAGGTCTTGAGGACCGACATCATCCTGTCAACACCTTCGGTTATGGGAAGATGCTCGGCTATGTCCTGCATCACCGATACGTCCAGGCCCTTGAGCAGGGCCACGCGGCGCGTGAAACTCTCTTTGAAATCTATCTCGCCGCGCATGGCAGCCGCAGTTATGGCTGCAACCTCTTCGCCAACGCCGTGGCGTGCGGCAAGTTCGTCTATGCATTCGGTTTGGATGAGAGTTGAATCCATATCGAAGCAGATAAGGCGCCTCATACGCCTGTACATATCGTCTTTCTGGAATGAGAAGTCGAATCCGAGCTCGGGCGAGAGCTTCATCAGCTCCGACTGCAGGGCCTCGCGGTCGGCAAGGGTGCCACGTACCGAGAACTCGATGCAGGCACGCACGTTCTTTACCGGATTTCGCAGGCTCATCCTGCCGGTGAGGCGGCGTATGTTGTCTATGTTCAGGTTATGTGAAGCCACGGCCTTCGCCGCAGCCTCGATCTGGGTCGCGCCTATGCTGCGACCCAGAATCGTGAGGATGTAGCGGTTCTTACCCTGGCGTGCTACCCACTCTTCATATTCGTCGTCGGTCACGGGAGCGAAGCCAATGGTGACGCCCAGCTCGGTGGCCTTGAACAGCAGCTCCTTCATAACTCCGCCCGACGAGGATGCGTCTATGCGGATAAGTATGCCCATAGTGAGCGAACTGTGGATATTTGCCTGGCCCACGTCGAGAATCTGCGCGCCGTAGCGCGCGAGGACCTCCATTACGTCAGCGGTGAGTCCCCGGCGGTCTTTACCGGAGATGCGGATAAGAATCTGTTCGTATTCCATTTTTAGAATTCAAAGCCGATGCGAAGTCCGAAGCCGTGCATAATCTTGTTCAGGGCGTCGTTCTTCTGCATATAATAGGTGATACCGGCAATGAAGTCATTGCGGGGGCGTCCTATCCTAACTCCCACGGTAGGCGAGAGGAAAAGACCCTCGTTGACTGCATAACCAGCGTCGAAGCTCCAATAGGGTACTGCCATCCTGGACTCCTGGGAAATGATGTTTCCCCTCAACTCGAGGAATACGGGAAGCGCGATGATGCCGAACATCATCTTGTTCTTGCCTATGGGGAATCCGTCGGAAGGGGCGAGGTAGTGCCTGATGGCTACGCCGCCGCCAAGCCGGAAGAACTCTCCGAAGCGGTAGCCGGCAATGAGCTCCACTCCCTGAAGGGCCGTGGCCTTGTCGGTGGAACCGTAGGCGAATACCGTGTGCACCGAGGCCTGGACTGCGAACCAAAGGCCTTTGTCAAGGTCGGCGTAATGTACGTATGCGGCGCGCTTGGGCTTTTCGGGGAGCTTGTAGTCGGTATGTTCCTGCGCTCCCGCGGATATGGTTGCCAGCAGTGCGAGGCCGGCGATAATCATCATTCTTTTCATAGGATTCCGTCAGATTTGAGTCTTGCCTTGAGCTGGGGTACGAGCACGCGAACCGTGATGCAGCACTCGACCTGCCTGTAATTGCGGTGGGTCCGGGTAGAGCCCCAGCGCTTGTCTTCCAGACTTATATAGTTGGCATATTCACCCCTGTCCATGAAGAAGATGTCGAAATAATCCTGGTAACGCTGGCGGGCGTTGACCTCGGTCATTACGGGGCGCATATTGTAGTCGGTATTGCCTTTTACGATGCCGTTGAAAAGCACTTCGTAAACGGCCTGTTTCTTGGCCTGCTCCAGGGCGTCGGTCTTGTTGCGGCCCTTGCCCCATACGCGCAGCGTGAGGCTGCCGTCGAGCTCCTTGCCTATGCATTCGGTCTCCTGGGCGAATGCGGGCGCCGAAAGAATCAGCGCCAGAACTGCTAATAGTATCTTTTTCATATCACCACCATCCGAAATGATTCATATTATAATAAGTAGCAGGGTGCTGTGCCATGGCTATCCCGACTTCCTTTGCAGCAGCTATTCGCTGCGATTCCAGCGATACGGAGGCGTCGAACTGCTTCATTGCGAAGTTCCATTCGCGCTCGTCGAGCTGTCTTACCCTTTCGCCTATAGTATTGGAGAGTTGAATGGCCGCAGGTACACAGGATGCAAGTGGATGAATCGCAGAAAGGCAGGAGGCGGCTTCCATTGCGCTTTCCCAGCTCTGGCCGGCATTCCAGATGTTGCGTGCCGCATTCAGCATCCTTTCTCCCTCGATATCTATCATCTGCTGGTATATGTTGCCGGCGGTAGCCATTGCCTTGTCGTATGCTGCCTTGCAGACGGTAGGGACGGTGAACAGCAGGCCTATGGCTTCATTGTATTTCTCCTGGGCTGCCAGTGCGCGTGCCTCGGAGATGATGAAGTCTATCTGGCTGTTGTAATACTCGACTATGCGTTTCTTTGCCTTGTCGATGAAGCTTCTGACTGCGGGAGTGTCGGTTCTCATCGCCTTGACGGCCTGGTTGTACGCCTTGGTTACATTGGTGCCGGCTCCTTTTACATTGTCGAGAACGCAGGTTGCATAGAGCGTGCCGGTAGCGGCGTCGCCAATATAGAGCGTGGGAGTGAGCACCAGGGCCTGCATAACCGGAGTGGTAGCAGTTGTTTCGTGCGAGAGTTCGACCAGGTTGGCAGTAATCACGAAGCGCGGGTCGAAGGAGTCGGCGGCAAATCCGTTAGCCGTCACGGCCTGGGTGAGTTTGCTGAGCACTATGTTTGCGGAACCTTCCGGAATCGGGCTGTCTTCGAAGATGACGGGGGACAGAGCTATGCGGCCGATATCGTCGGTCTTGCCCAGGTCGTTCTGCGCTGCTGCGGCTAGGCTCATGGCCGTCAGTGCGACAATTGCCATTAATCGTTTCATAATCATAGCGTTTTATTTGTCACCTATGGTAATCCACACTTCTCCGAGGCCCTTGGGGGCTGAACCTACGACAAGGTTGTAGGGCGCTTTCTTGAGCATCTTCACAAGAGGGCGGGCGAAGGCTTCCGCGTCTATCGCGACGTCGCGCCCGTTCAGGTTCTTGCCGTAGAGGGGAATGCGTACCTGGTTGAACCTGATGCGGTTGGCGGACTTGGCTGCGGTGTTGAAGCGCCCTTCCTTCGAGTTGTCGGCAACCCAGGCTTCGATAATTTCTGCAAGTTCTGCGTCCTGGCCGTTGACTTCGAACTCTTCTTCGAAATCAATGGGGCAGCTGTCATAACGCAGGAGCGTGATGCTGATTTCACGGCCGTTGGCGAAAAGGTCGTCGAAATGGTGCTGGAGCCCGGAGAGGAAGTTGTCCTTGAAGCTGAGCACCGCCTCCTCAAGCAGAGTTGTCATCGGGGCCGATGAGTCGGAGCCGACTCCGGTGTTGCCGGATATGATTTTGGAGGAATAGGCGTCCACGGCCTGCAGGTTGAAGCTGACCTGGCGCTTGGGGCCGATGCGGTGAATCTCGTAGTCCATATCGAGGATGATGTCGGCCTTGGCGGAGCGGCGAAGCCTCTCGAGAGGGGTTTCTTCAATCTCGCCGCCGCTCTTCTTTCCGGTCATCATCGAAAGTTCGGCATCTTCGGTCTGGAGTCGCTTGAGCTCCTGCTCGAGCGACTGGATGGGGAAGTCGTTCTTGGCCATAAAGTCGCCCATGGCAGATACAACGGTGCGCATATCTGCATTCTCACGCATTGCGCGTGCGTAATCTGACATGGTCACGGTGGTGCCGCTCTGGTTTACGGTCTGCACGAAGCCGTTGCGCTGGCACCAGCTGTCGCTGGGAACCACCATAATGACAGGCTTCTTTGCCTGCGACCACCCTGTGATCTGGCAGGCGAGCAGCAGTGAAGCTGCAAGTATGAGGGCCTTTTTCATATTCTAGAATCCTGAACTGAGCTTGCGTACTATGCCGTCGGCTTCAAGCTTGCGCTTGAGATTGTCGTACATTACCTGTACGTAGATGCCTACCTTGTAGCCGCCTTTGACCTTGCGCTTGTCGGTACCGGAGGGTATTCCGTCGGTAGTCATCGTAATGTAGGAAAGATAAGGGCCGCCGGCAGCGAAGAAGTTGGTGAAGTAGTCTTCGTTGGCGGAGAGGGCATCGGGGTTGGAGCAGATGGGCGGTGTCGCCATTGCAGTGGCGTTGCCGGGTATTCCCCTGAAAATGCAGGCGTGCACGGCGTTTTTCTTGGCCGCCATCACGGCTGCATCGGCATTCTTGCCGAAGCCCCATACTTTAACGAACTTGGTGCCGTCGACACCGACCTTCTCGGTGGTGATTTCATAATTCTCCCAGCTGGAGAAGGACTTGCGGCGGTCTTTGTTCTGTGCGGATGCAGCGGCGGCCGACAGGAGCAGCACCGATGCGAGCGCGAAAAATACGATTCTTTTCATATTAGTGATATTAGAATGTCCATTTGATACCTGCTGCAAATCCCAGGCCGTTGCCGTGATTCAGGCCGTAACTGACGCAGGATTTATATACGGGGCCTTGATAAATCATAAGGTCATAGAATCCCTTTGCATAAATCTGGAAGGGGTAGGCTATGTTCAGGCTGATGCGAAAGCCGGGCTCGGCGATGAAGGCGGATGCCGACATAAGGTTGGTCTTGTTGGCTCCGGGGGTGCTGGTTCCGCTCTTTGAGAGCAGCATGTCGTCGAGAATCATAATGTAGGGCATCAGCTCCACCATACGCGTGAGATGCAGGCCGAAGCCGTATCCCACTCCGACGTACACCGGTGCATATCCGGCGTTCGAGACGTCGAGTCCGGCTGACATCAGGGCGTAGGAAGCAAAGCCCTTCGTGTTGATGCTCAACAAATAATCCACGTCTAAAGCTAAGCCGAGACCGAGCGACTTGCCGTTCTTGCCGTGGCTGAAGCCGCCGAAGCGGGGGCCGAAGCTTACGCCCATCTTGAGGTCGTTGCTCTGCTTGATGGTCCAGCCTTCCTGGATGTTGGCGTTGCCGGATATCTGGTAGAACTCCGTAGGCTCGGTATCGCCCGTGGCCATTCCGATATTGTCGGAGACTGTCGTCGCGCGAAGGAAGCCGCGCTTTACGGAAATCAGGTTGCCCTCCCTGTCTTCGCGGTAGGAGTAGGCCCTGAAGCGGTCGCCGTTGGAGATGCTCTCCTTCGTGCCGCATTTGGCCCGGAGAGGGCGGGTGGCCATTACGGTCAGGGCAACGTTCCAGGCAGGAATCGCGTTCTCGAGGTTGATGATAAGATTCTGGCAGGCGTCCAGCATCGCGCCCTGGAGTGTGTTGCCGCTGCCCTTGGCTGATGCGGATGCAATGTTGCTTACGGGGACGTCGAGATCCTCGAAGGCCCGAATCTTGGCGCTGCGCACCGTGGCGTCGTCATCGTCATAAATCCAGCAGTCGGTGTAGAAACCGTTGAGCCAGGCCTCGTCGAATGTCGTCTTGTATGCGAAGGCATTGCCGTTGACATAGTAGGTGACCTTGCCCTGGTCGTCGGTCTTGCTGGTTACGTTCCAGAGGTCGATGAAGACTATGTAGCTGTTGTTCACGAGGGCGTAACCTGCATCGCCGAGGGCCTCGAGGCCTATCTGGGAGGCGCGGGCGTTGATTACGTCCTGGTCTTTGGCGTTGTAATTGCCCCTGTAGCGAACGGTCTTGTCGTCCATCGTGCCGTCGGCGCGGCGGTTGAAGACCGACGAGAGTATCTGCTTGCCGAAGGATACCGAGTTGAACGCCGCGTTCGCCTCGGCCTGGCTGACCGAGAGCGTGCGGTCTTTGGGAATCCTCACCGAGGTGGTGGGAATGGCGTTGAAGTCGAACTTGTTGCCGGGGTTGAAGCGGGATACGGTCTGGAGCACGTCAGAGTCGTACTGGGCGCTCCTTTCCACGGCCACGACGGATATGCCGTTGCGCTGGTAGTCGCTGGTGACCACCTCCCTTACCTTTGCCTGTGAGAATGCCGCCGTGCAGCAGAGCGCGGTGCTAAGCGCGGTGATAAGCAGTTTTTTCATTGGCTGTTGCGTGTAATTGGATACTAATTGCAAACTTAAGAAAAAAATCAGTAATTTTGAAGTGTGAATACAGATATAGTGATAATGGCGGGAGGAGTCGGAAGCCGGCTCTACCCCCTGAGCACCCCGGAGCGTCCGAAGCAGTTCCTCGACCTCCTGGGATGCGGCAAAACCCTCATACAGCTTACTTACGAGCGTTTCCTGCTCGCCGACCCCGATGCCCGTTTCTGGGTGGTGACCTCCGCTTCTTACGTGCACTTCGTGCGGGAACAACTTCCTTCCATCCCGGAAGAACGCATTCTTGCCGAGCCCGTGGCCCGCAACACAGCCCCCTGCATAGCCTACGCCTGCTGGAAAATCAAGGCCCGTTATCCCGATTCCAACATTGCGGTGACGCCGGCAGACGCCTATGTGCCCGATGCACCTGCTTTCGCAGCCACAATGCGCACGGCCCTCGGATTCGCTTCACAGGGCGAAAGAATAGTGTGCGTCGGCATAACTCCAAGCTCGCCCCATACCGGCTACGGCTACATTCACGCCGTCCCTGGCGGCGGGGAGGTGGTAAAGGTGTCGGAGTTCAAGGAGAAGCCTTCGCTTGATGTGGCCCAGAGTTATCTTGACGCAGGAGGATATTATTGGAACGCAGGCATTTTCGTATGGAACGTCCGCACCATCGAGAGCGAACTCAGGGCTCACGCGCCGCAGATCTGCTCAGTGATGGACGAACTGGCTCCGGCCCTTTACGGCCCTTCTGAAGAGGATGCTCTCGGCCGCCTTTTCCCCACCTGCGAGAAGATCAGCATCGACTACGCCGTGATGGAGAAGTCTTCTTCAGTGTATGTGATACCGGCCCTCTGGGAGTGGAGCGACCTTGGCAGTTTTGAGGCCATAG
>JAFSVP010000110.1 GCA_017444905.1 Bacteroidales bacterium | reverse complement strand
CTGCGCCGTCGAGGCGCTGAACGCTATGCCCGGAGTATTCACCCCCATGCCTTACGGAGCCTTCTACACCGTAGCCGAGCTCCCCGTGGACAATGCCGAAAGCTTTGCAAAATGGCTGCTCACCGACTTCCGCAGCGGCGGAGCGACGGTGATGATTACGCCTGCCGCATCGTTCTACAAGACTCCCGGCGTCGGCCTCAATCAGGCCCGCATCGCATACGTGCTTGAGGTCCCCGTCCTCCAGAAGGCGATGGCCATTCTTTCTGAAGCTCTGTTCTCATACCCCGGAAGAGTATGCTCAGACTAGCCGTACAAGCCAAGGGCAGGCTCCATGAAGAATCCGCCGCCCTGCTCCGCGAAATCGGAATCAAGCTCGACGAGTCGAAGAGGCAGTTCCTCTCGAAGGTGCCCAACTTCCCTCTCGAGATGCTCTATATGCGCGACGACGACATCCCCCAGCTCGTTTCCGACGGGACTGCCGGCCTCGGAATCGTCGGACTCAACGAAGTGGAAGAAAAAGGCTGCCCCGTAGATATAGTAAGGAAGCTGGGATTCGGGGGATGCAGGCTCTCGCTTGCCATCCCTAAGGCTGAAGTCCCGGGCTATGAGGGCCCCTCTTGGTTCGAAGGCAAAAGGATTGCTACCTCTTATCCCAAGATTCTTCGTAAATACCTTGAATCCAACGGTATCCACGCGGATATAGAAGTCATAACGGGCTCCGTTGAAATTGCTCCCGCCGCCGGCATAGCCGACTGCATCTTCGATATCGTATCCTCAGGAGGCACGCTCATCAGCAACGGTCTCGCCGAGGTTGAAAGGGTGTTCGAGTCGGAAGCGGTGCTGATTGCTTCGCCATCGCTCTCCGAGGAAGGTCGCAACGTACTGGAGGAACTGCTCTTCCGCATCGAATCGGCCACCCGCAGCCGCGAAAAGAAATACATCCTGATGAATCTCCCGCAGGCTTCGGTGGAGGAGGCGGTGAAGATACTGCCCTCGCTGCGCAGCCCTACCGTGATGCCGCTTGCCGCAGAAGGATGGTGCTCGCTGCATTCGGTCGTAAGCGAGTCCGAGCTCTGGGACAAGGTCCGCCAGCTCAAGGCCCTGGGAGCCGAAGGCATACTTATCCTCAACGTTGACAAGATTATAGAATAATGAAGTTACTGCTGAATCCTCCACGGAGCGAATGGAAGGCCCTGTGCGAGCGTCCCGCATCAAGGGACGCCGCCGTACGCGAGGTTGTAGCGGGGATTCTTGAAAGGGTGAGGCGCGAGCGCGACAAGGCCCTCAGGGAGCTCAGCGCCGAAATAGACGGCTGGACTCCGGAGAGCCTCGAAGTCAGCCGCGAGGAGATTGATGCAGCCTGCGCCTCCGTCCCTGATAAGCTGAAGGCCGCTATCCGCAAGGCAGCCTCCAACATAAGGGCGTTTCACGAGGCCCAGATGCCGCATACTATAGAGGTGGAGACCTCCCCCGGCGTTGTATGCAGCCAGCGCCCGGTACCTATTGATTCAGTAGGCCTGTACGTACCCGGAGGCACCGCGCCTCTGTTCTCGACCGTACTGATGCTGGCAGTTCCCGCCGCCATAGCAGGCTGTAGGGAGGTCGTGCTCTGCACCCCCGCCGGCCGTGAAGGCAAGGTGGCGCCGGCAGTACTATACGCCGCATCATTATGCGGAGTGAAACGCATATTCAAGACCGGCGGGGCCCAGGCGATAGCGGCCATGGCCCTCGGTACGGAGAGTATCCCGAAAGTCGATAAAATTTTCGGCCCCGGCAACGCGTATGTAACTGCCGCAAAGCAGCTTGTAGCGGGCAGCCTCGTATCGGTGGATATGCCTGCGGGGCCCTCCGAAGTCATGGTCCTCGCAGACTCGGAGACCAATCCCCGCTTCGCCGCCGCAGATTTGCTCTCGCAGGCCGAGCACGGGAAGGACAGCCAGTCGATGCTCCTGGCGTCCGGAAAGGAGGTGGCGGAGGCTGTCTGCTCCGAAGTGGAAAGGCGGGTAAAGGAACTCCCCCGCTCCGCTCTTGCCCTTTCGTCGCTCGGCCACAGCCTTGCGATAGTCTTTGAAGACAGGCAGGACATGATAGACTTTGCGGAAACCTACGCCCCGGAACACCTTATAATATCTACTTCCGACGCCGACTCCGTCTGCGAAAAAATCAGCGCTGCAGGCAGCGTGTTCGTGGGAGCATATACTCCTGAAAGCGCAGGCGATTATGCTTCGGGCACCAATCACACCCTTCCCACTTCGGGCTGGGCGCGTTCGTGCAGCGGAGTGAACCTTGAAAGTTTCATGCGCCGGATGACCGTGCAGCGTATCAGCCGCGAAGGTCTTGCAGGCCTTTCGGATACCATCATTGAAATGGCCGAGGCCGAGGGGCTCCGGGCTCACGCCGACGCAGTAAGAATCAGGCTCGATGACAATTGAACGACTTGAAGAGCTGGTGAGGCCCAATATCAGGGCTCTCGCCCCATATTCCACCGCCCGCGACGAATACGCCGGGCAGCCCGGAATATTCCTCGACGCCAACGAAAGCCCCTACCCTGAAGGATGGAACCGCTATCCTGACCCTCATCAGAAGGCACTCAAGGCCGAGGTCTCTCGCATCAAGGGTCTGCCGGCGGAAAACATCTTCCTCGGCAACGGCAGCGACGAAGCCATCGACCTCGTGTTCCGCATCTTCTGCACCCCGGAGCGCGACAATGCAGTAATCATTTCTCCTAGTTACGGTATGTACGGCATCTGCGCCGCCATCAACGGTGTGGAAGTACGCCCCGTTCCGCTCGGCAAGGGCTATTCCCTCCCTGTGGAAGGCATCAGGGCGGCCTGCGACCCGAGCACGAAGGTAGTATTCCTCTGCTCGCCCAACAATCCCAGCGGCAACGCTTTCAGCAGAAGCAGCCTGTTGGAGCTAGTCCGCAGCACCGACGCCATCGTAGTGGTGGACGAGGCTTATGCCGATTTCAGCAGCGAGGGGAGCCTTCGGAGCGAAGTCCTCAGCGAGCCCAACCTCATTGTCCTCCAGACCTTCTCCAAGGCCTGGGGAATGGCGGCCCTGAGGCTCGGCATGGCATTCGCCTGCAAGCGCATCGCGGCCCTGATGGCCAATGTGAAGTATCCTTATAATATTAGTGAAGCCGTTCAGCGTCAGGCCATCGAATGCCTTCGCAAATCCAAGGTTGAAAGCCACATACGCGAAATCATCAGCGAGCGCGGAAGGCTCGCCGGCAAACTCCCCCGCTTCAGTTTCATACGCGAGGTATTCAGGAGCGACGCCAACTTCATTCTGGTTCGCGTTGACGACGCCGATTCGCTATACGACAAGCTGCTTGCAGACGGCATCATCGTTCGCAACCGCAACCGGGTCGAAGGGTGCAGGGGCTGCCTTCGCATCACCGTCGGACTCCCGGAAGAAAACGAAAGGCTCTTGAAATCTCTATCCGAATATGAAAAAGGCACTCTTCATCGACCGTGACGGCACCATACTCGCAGAACCTGCCGACGAACAGATAGACTCCCTGCAGAAGTTCGAGTTCGTACCCGGGGCCATTTCGGCGCTGAAGGAGCTTTCGGGTCTGGGTTACGAACTTGTAATGGTGTCGAACCAGGACGGGCTCGGCACACCGGCCTTCCCGGAGAGTGATTTCGAGCCCCTTCAGAAGCTGATGCTCGACATTCTCGCCTCCGAGGGCGTGAAGTTCGACGACATCCTTATCGACAGGAGCTTCCCTGAAGACAATGCCCCCACGAGGAAGCCCCGTACCGGTATGCTGGGAGCCTATACGGGCGGCAGTTACGACCTTGCAGGCAGTTTCGTCATAGGCGACCGCGACTCCGACATGCAGCTGGCCTCCAACCTTGGAGCCAGGGGCCTGCAGATAGGCCCTATGAGCTGGCGCAACGTCGTGGACACCGTGCGCGGAGGCAGCCGCGAGGCCGAATACAGCCGCACCACCAGGGAAACCTCCATCAGCGTGAAGATTAACCTTGAAAGCCGGGCGGAATCATCCATCAGCACCGGGCTGCGCTTTTTCGACCATATGCTTGAACAGATTCCCCACCACGCGGGGATTTCGCTGTCGCTGAGCTGCAAGGGCGACCTCGACGTAGACGAGCACCATACAGTGGAAGACTGCGGAATTGCCCTCGGCAAGGCTTTCCGCGAGGCTCTGGGCAGCAGCCACGGCATAGGGCGCTACGGCTTTGCGCTCCCGATGGACGAGAGCCGGGCCATGGTCCTTCTCGACATAGGCGGGCGCAGCGAGCTCGTATGGGACGTAACGTTCACGCGCGAATACGTTGGCGACCTGCCCACGGAAATGATAGTACATTTCTTCAAATCATTCTGCAACGCCCTGGGCTGCAATATGTATGTGAGCGCCCGCGGCGAGAACAACCATCATCTGGCAGAGTGCGTCTTCAAGGCGTTCGCCCGCAGCCTCGGACAGGCGGTGAGGCGCAACACGGCCGACGACTCCCTGCCTTCGAGCAAAGGACTGTTATGATTACCATCATAGATTATGACGCCGGCAACATACGCTCGGTGGAAAACGCCCTGAAACGCCTCGGAGCCGAGTACGAATTCAGCGACGACCCGGTAAAGATTGCGTCGGCGTCAAAACTCCTGCTTCCGGGAGTGGGCAACTGCGGGCGGGCCGCGGAGAGCCTGCGCTCCAAGGGTCTTGAGAGCGTAATCCGCTCATTCCGAAGGCCGGTCCTCGGGATATGCGTGGGCATGCAGGTGCTGTGCCGTTCTTCTGAAGAGGATATGGAGCGGGGCCTCGGCATTTTCGACGCCCGCGTAAAGCGTTTCGTACCGCAGGGAGGCGACAAAGTCCCCCACTGCGGATGGAACAGCCTCCACAATCTCGACGGCAAACTCTTCAAGGGTGTGGATAACGGAAGCTTCTGCTATTTCGTACATTCCTATTATGCCCCCCTGTGCAGCGACACCATAGCCACCTGCCGCCACTCCGGAGTGCTTTTCAGCGCGGCCCTCAAGTACGAGAACTTCTACGGATGCCAGTTTCACCCCGAGAAGAGCG
>JAFSVP010000109.1 GCA_017444905.1 Bacteroidales bacterium | reverse complement strand
GGCGGCGAGCGTGGAGGTGAGCGTCGCGGCGAGCGCCGCGGCTCCGACCGCAAGGGCGGAGACCGGCCCCGCGGCGGCGAGCGTCCCCGCCACGGAGCGCCCCGCAACGAGGCTCCCGCTCCCACTGCCGACGATTATCGCGAGCCTGTTGACGATCTCTATTAATAACACGAAGATATGAAGAAAATAGTCCTTGCGATGGCTATGGCCGTCGTCTGCCTCGCCTCCTGCAAAAAGGAGAAAGTTGACCCCCAGGCTCCCGTTATCAAATGGGAGAGCAATGCAAAGTTCGCAACCGTCGAACTTGTCAGCGAGCTTGCAGCCCCGATCAGTATCACGGCTCCCGACAAGATTGACGCCCTTACCATTTCGCTCGGACTCGGTGAGTACGCTCCCCTTGCCAACACCTATATCAAGATAGCTGCCAACAAGGGGAACGCTTCCACCAACCCGGTTTTCGACATTATCGACGACAGCTCCACCGCTGCTCTTTTCCAAAGCCTCGGCTTCGCTTCGGGGCGTGACGTCAGGGGTGCGGAAGAATACGCGTTCGATATCGTGGCCGTCCTGAAGTACCTCCTCGTAGGGCAGCCGGTGCAGAACAACACTACCTTCAATCTCGAAATCCGCGTCTCCGACTCGAACGGCAAGATTGCGAAGAAGACGGCCTCGTTCCACTTTACCGCAGCTCCCGATTTCGTGTGGCCCAAGAATCCCACTTTCGATGTCGTAACTCTTGACGAGAACGCCAAGGTGGACTGCAAGCTGGTGCTGACCGCTCCCGGCAAGGTGGCCAGGCTCACCGTCACCCTTGACCCTGATGCAAGCCCCTGGCTGGCCCAGTTCATCAGGAACCGCTCCGGCGACGGGTCCCTCGTCCTCGACCTTGCGGGCGACGCAGGCATAGGCAAGAAGTTCGAAGGTTATTTCCCCTCTTCCGACAAGGTGAAGGGCGCAACCGAGGTGAAGCTCGACTTCGGCTTTATGTACACCAATCTTTACGACCTTTCCATCTCGCTGAACATCTTCACTATAGAGGTTGAAGACGCCAACGGCAAGACGGCAATGGCCAAAGTGAAGTTCCGCAAGACGGGAGGAGCCGAGTAAACAGCTTCTCAACAATAGTTTCGCGCAGCTGCGCTATTCCGGTATCAGGATGGTGTAGCTGCGCTTGTTTTTATTGGTGAGCTTGTCGGAGCGCAGCCAGAGGTTGGCGCGCTTGAGCTCGGCGTAGCTTACGCCATACTTTTCGGCAAAGTCGACAAGGCTCGGAACGGGCTCCGACACCGTGACGCTCTGCCTTATCTTCCTGGCGGGGTAGCATTCAGGCATTTCGAAGCCGAATGCGGCGGGGTTTTCGAAGAGCATTTTGGCCGCGAGGATGCGGTAGATGTAGCGGTTGGTCTCTTCCGGCATCCACAGGTCGAAGGCGCTCGACCGCCTTTGCTCCTCCACCCGGCGTTCCATACCCTGGATTCCGCTGTTGTAGCTTGCGGCAACGGTAATCCAATCTTGGAAAAGGGAATAGGCGCGCAGAATGAATTCGCAGGCGGCGAGAGTCTCCTTTTCGGGGTTGTAGCGCTCGTCAACCTCTGTACTCACCTCCAGGCCGTAGTCGCGTGCCGTGCCCTTGGTAAACTGCCAGAGCCCTGCCGCTCCGGAGACGGACAAAGCCTTGGGGTCGAGGTTGCTCTCGATAACCATGAGATACTTGAAATCTTCCGGGAGACCCTTGACTTGCAGGACAGGCACCACCTCGCTGAACCATCGCTGCGAACGCTTCAGCATCAGCAGGGAAGTGCTGTGCATATGGGTGAAGGCCAGCATCT
>JAFSVP010000108.1 GCA_017444905.1 Bacteroidales bacterium | reverse complement strand
TTGCAAGGTAAACCGTGACTGAGCCGAGGAAGAATACCGACAGTGCCTGGTTGGAGAGTCCGAAATAGCGCCAGATTATGTTGAATCCGTCGGGGTTGCTCACGTTCACCCAGAGCATCACGCCCACGAGGACGAAGATGGGAAGGCACACTGCGAGGCGCTGCCATATCTTGTCCTGCTTCATCCTGAAGAACTCGGCCACGTTGATGCGGGCGCCTCGAAGGGCCGTATCGCCGGAAGTGACAGGTGCCGCCACGACTCCGAGTATCGCAAGGATGCCGCCCGCTACTCCAAGCCAGTGCCTGCTGACCGCCGTAACCACCTTGGGAGCGGAAGACGAAGCCGCATCGAGGCCGCACTCCTGCATACCGCCGTCGAAGAAGAAATAGGAGCTCACGGCAGCCCAGATAAGGGCTACGATACCCTCGGTAATCATCGAGCCGTAGAAGACGGGGCGGGCGAGCTTTTCATTCTTGATGCAGCGGGCCATCATCGGGCTCTGGGTGGCGTGAAAGCCGCTTATTGCGCCGCAGGCCACGGTTATGAAGAGGCAGGGGAATATATTCTGGCCCGTCACGCCGACGCTCGGAGCCCTGTTCTGGAGGCCCTGCCAGAATTCAGGCAGCGAGGGCCATTTTACGAACAGGCACACCATCATCGAGAGCGCCATGAACAGCAGGGCCACGGCGAATACGGGGTATATCCTGCCTATGAGCTTGTCGATGGGAAGGAGGGTGGCAATGACGTAGTACCCAAGGATGATGAACATCCAGAGATTGACGCCTGCGCCCGTCATATCTCCGAGGATGAGGGCCGGGCTGTACACGAACACCGTACCCACCATCAGCAGGAGCAGGGTGGTGAAAATCATTATCACGGTATGACTGCCCTTGCCCAGTTCGGAGCCCACTATTTCAGGGTAGGTGGCTCCGTCGCGGCGTATCGAAAGGATTCCGGAGAAGAAATCGTGGACCGCACCGGCAAAGATGCTTCCGAACACTATCCAGAGGTAGCACGACGGGCCGAACTTGGCGCCCATTATGGCTCCGAAAATGGGCCCCGTGCCGGCTATGTTCAGGAACTGTATCATAAATACCTTCCAGGTGGGCATAGGCACGAAGTCAACGCCGTCGGGCCTGGAAACGGCGGGCGTGGGGCGCTCCGGCTGGATGCCGAAGGCCTTCTCCACGAACTTGCCGTAGATGAAATATCCTGCGACGAGGGCCAGGATACTGATTACGAACGATATCATAGTATATTAAAGTTTCACAAGTCCTTCGGGAGTCTCGCGGTAAGAGCGGCCGCAGCTGCATTTCAGGCCGGAGTCAAGTTTGCGTCCGCATTCGCACACCCAGCCTATGCGGCGGGCGGGGACGCCGGCCATCAGGGCGTGGGCTGGGACGTCGCGCGTAACCACGGCTCCGGCCGCCACCATTGCATATCTTCCAACCGTATGGCCGCAGACCACGGTGCTGTTGGCCCCCAGCGAAGCGCCCTTGCAGACCAGCGTACGCAGGTATTTGCCCCCTACGGGAAATTCAGCACGGGGTATCGCCACGTTGGTGAACACGCAGGAGGGGCCGCAGAACACTCCGTCTTCCAGCTCAACTCCGTCGTAAACCGACACGTTGTTCTGGATGCGGACGCCGTCGCCTATGCGCGCTCCGCCTCCCACGTTCACGTTCTGCCCGAGCGAGCAGTTGCGGCCTATTACCGCACCGCCCTGGACGTGGCAGAAATGCCATATTTTGGTACCGGCGCCCACCGAGGCGCCTTCGTCAACATAGGACGATTCGTGTACGAAACAATCTTCCATTATCGAAGCCATTTTTTCAAAATCTCAACGGGATGCACGGCGCGAACGCCAGTGCCGTCGTAAATCTGATGGCGGCAGGACGTTCCAGGAGCTGCCACAAGTACGGGCACTTCCCCGGGACCGGCCGCATTTACGGTAGCACCGGAATGTCCGCCCTCAGCGGGGCCTGCTGCATGTCCGCTCTTCCCCGCCCTGCCGGAGACTGCCTTGCGAACGGCGGGAAAGAGTATCTGCTCCCCTATTTCCAGCGAACGGCGGTAATGCTCCTTTTCGTATCCGAACGAACCTGCCATACCGCAGCAGGAAGACGGGATGACCTCGAGCTTTGCCCCCGGGAGCAGGCGCAGCGCCTCTGCAGTAGGCCCGATGCCCACGAGTGCCTTCTGGTGGCAATGGCCGTGAAGCCATATTTCCACCGGGTCTTCACGGAACGCATCCGGAGAAATCCTTCCGGCACGCACTTCCATCATTATGAATTCATCGTAAAGCAGGCAGTTGGCGCCAAGCCTGCGGGCATCTTCGCGGAGCCGCGGCGGCACGAGGTCGGGATACTCGTCGCGGAAAGACAGTATGCACGAAGGTTCTATCCCCACGAGCGGGATTTCAGGGCTTATCCTCCCCGCAAGGGCCTCCACGTTGCGCCTTGCGCGCCGGGCGGCATAATCCAGGCAACCCTTCGAGATGGCGGCGCGCCCGCTCACTCCGTAATATATATCAAGTATCTGATATCCGAGCTTTTCAAAAAGCCCCGCCATTGCCCGGGCTATCTCCGGCTCCTCGCGGCGGGTAAACTCATCTACGTACAGGATGAGCTTTTTGGGGCTCTCCTCGGCCGAAGGCCTGAGGTGCAGAGGATGAAGTGCCGGGATGGACCGCTCCGAGGCGAATCCCACAGCCTTCTTAATAAGGTTCGCTGAAGGCTTCCAGCCCGCAAGGGCATTATAGAGGGGGAGCACCATCGAGCCGAATGCTTCCACGAGCGGCTGTCTCGATACGGCAAGGCTCCTGAAAGGCACTCCCTTGCGTTTATGCACAAGATTCAGTACTTCGGCGCGAAGCCGCGTCATATCCACTTCCGAGGGGCACTCCGCCCTGCAGGCCTTGCAGGCAAGACAGCTGCCTAGCACTTCGAGCAGCTCCGGGGAGTCGAGCCCGGCGCCGTTAGTAAGGCATTCTCTCAACACGTTGGCGCGGGCCCTGGTGGTATCCAGCTCGTCGCCCGTAAGACGGTACACGGGGCACATATTCCCGCCCATCTCGCGGGGTCTTCTGCAGTCGCCGGCCCCGTTGCACTGCTCTATGGAGCACATAAGGGCGTGGGCGTCGCTCCTGACGCCGCTCGCTCCGGGTACGGTGCACTCGTCGAAGGCAGCCCTCCAGCGAAAGCCCGTAGCCTCATCTTCTATGGTATATCTCTGATTTTCAGCAACACGCAGCGACGAATCCATAGGCGGCGTGTCGGTAATCTTGCCCGGATTGAATACGCCCTGCGGGTCGAAGAGACGCTTTACCTCCTTCATCAGGGCGTAACACTCACTCCCGTAAACGAGCGGGATGAATTCGCCCCGCAGGCGCCCGTCGCCGTGCTCGCCGCTGAGGCACCCTTTGTGACGGCTCACGAGAGCGGCCGTGCGCTCCGCCACCTCCCTGAAGAGCCTGCGGCCTTCGGCGTCCTTGAGGTTAAGGATGGGGCGCAGGTGCAGCTCGCCTGAGCCTATGTGCCCGTAATACACGCAGGAAAGCCCGAGGGAGCTCATCATTTCACGAAAGTCGCGCATATAGGCGGGGAGCCTTTCGGGAGCTACGGCCGTGTCTTCGATTACGCCTGCCGGGCGGGCGTCCCCCTTCATCCGGCCAAGTACTCCGAGGCCCGCCTTGCGAAGCTGCCACATCTTCCCAACTTCGTCGCCGTGGCAACGGTTGAATGTCGTACCGGGGTATGCTTCAAGCAGTTCCGCCTCAAGACAGTTAGCCGCATCTTCGCCCTCCGGGCCGTTGAACTCCGATATGAGCAGCGCCGCCGGACGGGGCTTTATGGGGTTACCGGCAAGCTCCAGTATCTTTCCGTCCATCAGCTCCACCGCCGACGGAGAGTGGCGCAGGGCCGTGAGATTTGCTTCAAACGCCGTCTCGAGCGAGCTGCAGTGGGCGCAGAGAAGCATCGCCGGAGGCTCGGGAAGAGGGTCGAGCGATACTTTTATTTCAGTTATGAAGGCAAGCGTCCCTTCGCTTCCGCAAAGAAGCCGGCAGAGGGCCTCCCCCATCCCGTCGCTTCCGTCGGCAGGAGCGTCGAGGGCCTGCAAAGCCTCATCGATGGCGTAGCCGCAGCTGCGCCGCAGTATCCTTGCATCAGGATAACCGGCAGCAATGGCGGAGCGTATGTCTTTATCGTCTTTCCAGCGAAGAAGCTCAGCCCGGATGGCGGTTTCGAGTTTTCCGGAGCCGGCAGCGGCGGTGTCGAACGGACTCCCGTCGGAAAGGTAGCCCTTCAGCTGCAGAACGTGACGGCGCGTGCTTCCGTAAACGAGGGAATGCGAGCCGCAGGAGTTGTTGCCGGTCATTCCTCCGATGCAGCATCTGTTGGAGGTGGAAGTCTCGGGGCTGAAAAACAGCCCGTAGGGGGCAAGAGCCTTGTTCAGCACGTCCCTCACCACTCCCGGCTGCACTCTTGCCCAGCGCTCGGAGGGGTTGATTTCAAGGATGCGGTTGAGATGCCGGCTTACGTCGACAACGATTCCGGGGCCTGTGACCTGGCCTGCGATGGAAGTACCTCCGGCCCTGGGTATCAGGCCGATACCCTTTTCCTGGGCCGTGCGTATAAGGGAGGGGATGTCGCTCTCCCGTTCAGGGAAGGCCACGCCTGCAGGAAGCTCCCTGTAGGCTCCGGCGTCGGTGGCATAGGCCATCCTGTGCAGGTTGTCGGTAAGAATCTCCGGCATCGCCTCTCCTGAAAAGAATCCGTATTTACTGCTGAAGCCCCGTGAAGAACGACTTCACCGCATCCGCCACGCGCTCCTGCATCTCCCGGGTGAGCTCGGTATGCATAGGCAGCGAAAGCACGGAGTATGCGCATTCCTTCGATGCCTTGAGCTCGGAAGCTGCGCGCGCAATGCTCCTGAAGGCTTCCTGCTCCTGCAGGGGCAGAGGATAATAGACCATGCTGGGTATGCCGAGCGAGGCAAGGTGCTCCTTGAGGGCATCACGTCTGCCTCCGCGTACCTTCAGGGTGTACTGGTGATAGACGTGGGTGCTGGCATGGAGGCGGGCCGGCAGGTCAAAGAACTTGCCGTCAGGGTCGAATGCCCCGAGAAGGCCGGAATACACTTCAGCCGCCGCGGCACGGGCCGAGCAATACTCTTCAAGATGCCTGAGCTTCACCCTGAGAACAGCCGCCTGGATAGTGTCAAGCCTTGAGTTACAGCCTATTACGCTGTGATGATACTTTACCTTCTGGCCGTGGTTTGCTATCATACGCAGCTTCTCGGCAAGGGCGTCGTCGTCGGTGCATAGAGCTCCGCCGTCGCCGTAGCAGCCGAGGTTCTTGGACGGGAAGAAGGAGGTGCATCCGATGTGGCCCATCGTGCCTGTGCGCTTCACCCGGCCGTCGCTGAAGGTGTATCGGGCTCCTATCGCCTGGGCATTGTCTTCTACCACATATAGATTGTGCTTCTCGGCGAATGCGAGTATAGGTTCCATGTCGCAGCTCTGGCCGAAGAGGTGCACCGGTATGACGGCGCGGCTCCTGGGCGAGAGGGCTGATTCGAGATTCGCCGCCGTGACGTTGAAGGTGGCCGGATCGACGTCCACCATCACAGGGACGAGCCCAAGAAGACCTATCACCTCGGCGGAGGCCACATAGGTAAACGCTGGCACTATGACTTCGTCGCCCGGCTTCAGGCCGAGCGCCATCAGCGCTATCTGGAGGGCGTCGGTGCCGTTGGCGCAGGGAATCACGTGCTTTACGCCAAGCCACTGCGCAAGCTCCGAAGCAAAGGCCTTTACGGCCGGGCCGTTGATGAAGGCGGAACTGTCGAGAACTTCGGCTATTCCGGCGTCTATCTCATCCTTTATCTTGAGGTACTGACCCTTGAGGTCGACCATCTGCAGGGTGTTGTCCATATTTAGTATTTTACGTCGTCCCAGCCGAAGGGATGGCGGCCGAGAGGGAGTTTTGCAAGCGGATGGCAGCCTTCGACGGGGCCGAGGGCCTGGGCGAAGCGTATGCCCTCGACTATGCCGATGCAGTTGCGGGACTCGGAAATCCTGAAGCCGCGGCCGGCAAGAATCTCTTCGTAGCTGCGGGTGTGCAGCTCGGTGAAGCCCTGGCTGAACTCGAACTCGTCGCCGTCGATATTGAGGGTGCGGTAAGTGCGCTTCTCGCCCTGGACCGCATTGGGAGGAAGGC
>JAFSVP010000107.1 GCA_017444905.1 Bacteroidales bacterium | reverse complement strand
TCGCCCACGCGACGGTAGGCGTCGCGGAAGGGCACTCCCTCTTCGGACACGAGCCGGTTCACTTCCTCCACGCTGAAGGCCACGTTATATTTGGGGTCGTCCATAAGCCCCTCCTTCACCTCGATGCGCGCAACGGCGTAGGCGGCAATGTCGAGACAGTCGGAAAGCTCGTCGAAAAGCGGCACGAAAACCTCCTTGAGCACCTGCATATCACGGAAATAGCCCGAAGGAAGATTGGTCGTAATCATACGCAGCGCAGCGGGTGCGGCGTTGAGCTTGTTGCACTTGGCGCGAATAAGCTCGAATACGTCGGGGTTCTTCTTGTGAGGCATTATGCTGGAGCCCGTGGTCATAGTGTCCGGCAGGCGTATGAAGCCGAAATTCTGGCTTGCATACATACAGCAGTCGGTTGCAAGGCGCCCGAGCGTTTCGGCCACCGAGGCGAGCGCAAAGGCTATCAGGCGCTCGGTCTTGCCGCGGCCCATCTGGGCATACACGACGTTATAGTCGAGGTCTTCAAAGCCCAGGAGCCTGGTCGTGAGGCTGCGGTCGAGGGGCGCCGAGGAGCCGTACCCGGCAGCGGAGCCCAAGGGGTTGCGGTTGGTAACCTCCCAGGCCGACAGGAGCACAGAAAGGTCGGAAGCGAGCGACTCGGCATACGCTCCGAACCAGAGTCCGAAGGAAGAGGGCATAGCCACCTGAAGGTGCGTGTAACCGGGCATCAGGATGTCTGCCGTACTCTCGCTCCTCTCCTGCAGGACTTCGAACAAAGCCTTGACTTTCCGTACGATACGCTCAAGCCCGTCGCGCCCGAAAAGCTTCAGGTCGACCAGAACCTGGTCGTTGCGGGAGCGCCCGGTATGGACTTTCTTGCCCAGGTCGCCGAGCTTGCGGGTGAGCATAAGCTCGACCTGCGAATGCACGTCCTCAACCCCGTCTTCAATGACGAACTCCCCTGCCTCGGCGCTCCTGTAAAGGAGCTTGAGTTCGGAGAGCACGGGCGCGAGCTCATCTTCGGGGAGGAGTCCGCGAGAGGAGAGCATCGTCACGTGAGCCATCGTGCCGAGAATGTCGAAAGGAGCCAGATAAAGGTCGAGTTCGCGGTCGCGCCCGACGGTAAAGGCGTCGATGCGCTCGTCGTCGTCAAAGCCCTTGTCCCAGAGTTTCATATCTGCAGATTGTCTAAGAATTTCACGTAAATGTCAACTGCCTCCTCTATCTCGCTTACGAGTATGTATTCGTCGGCAGTGTGCGAGCGGGACGACTCCCCAGGGCCCATCTTGAGGGTGGTGAAGTGGCAGCGCGTCTGGTTGGAGGTCGTAGGAGAGCCGAAGGTTTCAAGCCCCATCTCAAGGCCCCTCTGCACTGCCGGATGGCCGGTCGGGATGGAGGAGCTGTTGTTGCGCAGCGAGCGCGGAACCGCCTCGCAGCCGCACGAGGCCTGCACGGTGGAGACTATTTCCTCGTTGGTATAGAGCCCGTTGGGGCGTATGTCCACCATGAAGGTGCAGAGGTCGGGCACTATGTTGTGCTGCGTGCCGGCGTTGATGCCGGTGACTGTCATCTTAACGGGCCCGAGGAACTCCGACACACGCGGGAAACGGTAGCTGCGGAACCATTCTATCGACTTCAGCGCCTTGTAAATGGCGTTGTCGCCTTCCTCGCGAGCGGCGTGCCCGCTGCGGCCGTGCACCTTGCAGTCGAGAACGAGGAGTCCCCTCTCGGCTATTGCCATACGCATTCCCGTAGGCTCCCCTATGAGGCCGAAATCCACAGGTCCGATATCTTCGAAAATGGCTTCGATGCCGCCGGGGCCGCAGATTTCTTCTTCCGCCGTGGCGCTGAAAACCAGGCGGTAAGGCTGGGGCCGGGAGCTCAGGATGCAATAAGCCTCCAGAAGGGCCACGAGCGAGCCTCCGTCGTCGTTGCTGCCAAGGCCGTAAAGCTTCCCGTCTTCGAGCGAAGGAGCGTAAGGGTCGCGGGTATAGCCTCCTGCCGGACGTACGGTATCGATATGGGCGTTCAGAAGTACCGTGGGCTTGCTGCCTGCCGGTTCCGACTCCACCCAGAGGTTGTTGAGCCTGCGCCTTACTTCCAGTCCGCGTTCGCGCATCCGCTTTTCCAGAAGGTCTGCGGCGGCTTCTTCGCCCTTGCTGGGAGAAGGTGTCGCGATGAGTTCGGAGAGGAGCTTTATCATTGGCAGTCAGTTTATTGCAAGGTTCAGACTATTCCAGAGTGACAAGGGTGCCGCCGTCACTCCCGATGCCGGCGATATCGGTGATGCGCACCTGCTTCACACCGGCGCGCAAGGCGTCGAAGGCATTGTCGAGCTTAGGAATCATCCCTCCGGAAATTATCCCTTCCGCCTTGAAGGATTCGAAGATGGACGGGGTGATATGCGGAATCACGCTGCCCTTGTCGGAAGGGTCGGCAAGGACGCCGGGAGCCTCGAAGCAGAAGGTAAGACAGACTTCAAATCTGCCTGCAAAGGCAACTGCGGCCTTTGAGGCAATAGTGTCGGCGTTGGTATTAAGCAGGCCGCCGGAGCCGTCGTAAACGAGAGGAGCGAGCACCGGAACTACGCCGGAAGCAATCAGGGATTCCAGCTTGGAGATATCAACGCTGTCAACGTCGCCCACAAAGCCGTAGTCAATCTTCCCGGCCGGCCGGCGGTGCCCCCGCATATAGCCAAGGTCAGCACCGGTAAGCCCGAGGGCATTGATGCCGAGGGCCTGGAGGGCGGCCACGGCGCGCTTGTTCACAAGCCCTCCGTAAACCATTGTAACTATCTCGAGCATAGGGGCGTCGGTAATGCGACGGCCCTCTGCCATACGGGTCTCGACACCGAGTCGCGAGGCAAGGGCCGTAGCCGAGCGTCCGCCGCCGTGCACCAGCACCCGGGCGCCCTGAAGAGAAGCGAAGCGTGCGAGCATAGCCGCAAGGGCGGCCTCGTCTTCGAGGATTGCTCCTCCTACCTTTACTACGTCGAGTTTCATGATTACTAAAGTGTCTCGAGCATTCGTTTCATCACCACCTGGGCCGAAACCACCCTGTTGGCGGCCTCCGGTATCACGAGGCTGCGGGGCGAGTCTATTACTTCGTCGGTAACGATTACGTTGCGCCTCACAGGGAGGCAGTGCATAAAGAAGGCGTTGTCGGTGACGGCCATGTGCGCCGCGTCGATGGTCCAGGAGCGGTCGTCGCAGAGAATGCGGCCGTAGTCGGAGGGCCGGGTGACTCCAGGGCAGCTCCAGTTCTTGGCATACACGAAATCGGCTCCCTCGAGGGCTTTCATCTGGTCGTACTCGATACGGGCGCCCGAAGTGAAACGGGGATCGAGCTCATAGCCTTCAGGCTGAGTGATAACGAGTTCGACGTCGGCGGCAAGCATCCATTCGGCAAAGGAATCGGGAACCGCCTGCGGCAGGGCGCGCGGGTGCGGGGCCCAGCTCAGGACCACCTTGGGGCGGGCTTTGGTGCGGTGCTCCTCGATGGTAAGGAGGTCGGCAAAAGCCTGGCAGGGGTGTACGGTGGCAGACTCCAGGCTGATTACCGGACGGCCCGAATAACGGATGAACTGGTTAAGGACGGTCTCGGCATAATCCGCTTCGCGGTCGGTAAGCGAGGCGAAGGAGCGCACGCCTATGATGTCGCAGTACGAGCCCATCACGGGGATGGCCTCCAGCAGGTGCTCCGACTTGTCGGAATCCATCACCACGCCAAGGCCGGTCTCGAGCTTCCAGCTGTCCTGGCCTATGTTCAGGACTATCGGGTTCATACCCAGGTTCAAGGCCGCCTTCTGGCTGCTGAGGCGCGTGCGCAGGCTGCTGTTGAAGAACACCAGCATTATGGTGCGGTCGGCCCCGAGATGCTTCCAGGCAAAGGGCGTCGCCTTCACGGCCTTTGCCTCGGCGAGGGCCTCGGAAATGGAACCTATGTCGGATGCGTACAGAAACTGTTTCATATCAATGTCTTGAATGCGTCAATAAATTCCTGCGCCTCTGCAAGGCTCAGGCACAGAGGCGGCAGCAGGCGTATCATATTCTGCCCCGCCACGCCGGTGAAAACGTGACGGCCGAAGAGCAGGTTGCGCCTAAGTTCGGCCACCGGGACGTTGAAATCGATGCCTATCATAAGGCCGCGGCCGCGTACTTCCTTTATCAGGGGGGAAGCGGGAATGTTCTTGAGAAGGAACTCCCCTACCGTGCGGGCGTTCTCCACAAGATTCTCTTTTTCAATCACGTTGAGAACTGCAAGCGCAGCTGCCATAGCAAGGTAATTGCCGCCGAAGGTAGTGCCGAGCATTCCCTTGACCGCCTTGAACTCTGGAGAAATGAGGATTCCTCCGCAGGGGAAGCCGTTGGCGATTCCCTTGCCCATAGTGATGATGCCGGGGCGTATTCCCGCCCACTGGTGGGCGAAGAAACGGCCCGTCCTGCCGTAGCCCGACTGAACCTCGTCGAGTATCAGTACGGCTCCGTAGCGGCGGCACAGCTCGTCGAGCTTGCGAAGGAACTCGTCGCCGGGAAGATTGATGCCACCGCAGCCCTGGATGCCCTCTGTTATTATGGCAGCCACGCCGCCAGCCGCAAGTTCCGCCTCAACGCCTGCGGCATCACCCAACTCGCAGAAAGTCACTTTGTGACAGCTGTTGAAGGGAGACTGAATCCGCGGATTGTCGGTCACCGCCACGGCTCCGGAAGTGCGGCCGTGGAAACTGCGCCTGAAAGCGATGACACGGTCGCGCCCGGTATGGAACGAGGCCAGCTTCAGGGCGTTCTCGTTGGACTCCGCCCCGGAGTTGTCGAGAAAGAGTGAATAGTCTTCGTAGCCGCTCAGGGCTCCGATTCTGCGGGCAAGCTCCTCCTGCATAGGGTTGCGTACGCTGTTGGAATAGAAGCCTATGCGCGAAAGCTGCTCGCTTATCGCCTTGACGTAAACCGGATGGCTGTGGCCGATGGAGATGACCGCGTGCCCGCCGTAGAGGTCGAGATAGACGGCCCCTTTGTCGTCGGTGATGCGGCAGCCTTTTGCCGATACCGGAGTGACGTCGAAGAGTGAATATACGTCGAAAAGTTCCATATCAGAATGCGGATGCCTTTAGCTGCAGGCCTTCTTTTTCAGAAAGGCCGAACATCAGGTTCATATTCTGCACCGCCTGCCCCGAAGCCCCCTTGAGGAGATTGTCGATGACGGATGCGACTACGAGAGTGCCTCCGTGCTTTTCAAGCGAAACAAGCCCCTTGTTGGTATTGACGACCTGCTTGAGATCGACTCCCGAAGGGAAAACGCGGGTGAAAGCGGAGCTTTGGTAATAATCTTCATAGAGCTTCCGGGCCTCTTCCTGAGAGAGCTCGCAGGCGGTATGGACGGATGCGAAAATGCCTCGGGTGAAGTCGCCCCGCACGGGGACGAAATTCACCTCAGCGCCGAATCCGGGCTGGAGGAGCGAAAGGTTGCGCCTTATTTCCAGCAAGTGCTGGTGAGTGAACACCTTGTATGCGGAAATATTGTCGCTGCGCCAACTGAAATGGGTAGTGGGGCCGGGGATTGCGCCCGCTCCGGTGGAACCGGTGATTGCCGTGACGTTCACGTCGGCTTTCAAAAGCCCGGCGGCAGCAAGCGGCAGCAGGGCGAGCTGAATCGCAGTGGCAAAGCAGCCGGGGTTGGCTATGGAGCCGGCCCCGCAGATTCGCTCCCGGTTAAGCTCGGGAAGGCCGTAGACATAGCCGTCCGACTCGTCGCGGAAGTCCTGCGCAAGGTCTATCACCTTAAGGCCTGCCGGCCTGGGCGTACGGCTCCAGAATTCGCGGCTCTTGCCGTGGCCCGAGCAAAGGAAAAGGACGTCTATCGCATCCAGGTCGGGAGCATCGGTAAAACGAAGTTCAGTATCGCCGAAAATGCCTTCGTGAACCTCATAAAGGGGCTTTCCGGCCTGGCTTGCCGAGCAGGCGAAGACCAGATCCGCCTGCGGATGGGCCAGCAGCAGGCGAATGAGTTCGCCCGCCGTGTACCCGGCCGCCCCGACTATTCCGGCGCGTATCATTTCGAGAGCTTTTCTACTTCGGCGGCTTCGTCGGGATGATTGGCGTAATAAGCGCGCAGGGCGGTGGCGCTGAGCTTTATGAAGCCCTTGGCGTCGTCGCCGGTCCATCCCTTCTGGGTCTCGCCGTATTCGCCGAACTTGTTCTTTACAAGGTCGTTGGGGCTGTCAACGCCGACTGTCTCGAAGCAGTAGGGGCGCAGGTGCATCGTAACCGTACCGCTAACGTTGCGCTGGCTGCTGAGGAGCATGGCTTCGATATCGCGCATCACGGGCTCGAGATACTGGCTCTCGTGCAGGAACATTCCGTACCAGTTGGAAACCTGGTCTTTCCAGTACTGCTGCCACTTGCTGAGGGTGAATTTCTCGAGGAACTTGTGAGCGGCAATGATGAGCAGCGGCGCCGCCGCCTCGAAGCCCACGCGGCCCTTTATACCTATTATAGTATCGCCCACGTGCATATCGCGGCCTATTCCGTAAGGAGCGGCGATGGCCTCGACGTCCTGGATGGCCTTCACCCCGTCGGTGTACTCCTGTCCGTTCACGGAGACGAGCACGCCCTCGCGGAACCCGAGCGCTATGTCTTCTCCGCCCTCCTTGCTGACCTGCTTGAGGTAGGCCGATTCGGGAAGGGCGCAGCGGCTGTCGAGGATTTCACCTCCGCAGATGGAAGTGCCCCAGAGGCCTACGTTGTAGGAATATTTCAGCTTGGCGAAGTCGGCGGGGAATCCGTGCGAGTTGAGGTAATCCACCTCGAACTGGCGGGTAAGGCCCATATCGCGCGTGAGGGTGATAACCTCGAGCTCGGGAGCCATCACCATGAAGGTCATGTCGAAGCGGACCTGGTCGTTGCCTGCTCCCGTGGAGCCGTGCGCAATGGCGTCGGCGCCTATCGACTTGGCGTAACGGGCCACCGCCATGGCCTGGAAGATGCGCTCCGACGATACCGACACGGGATAGGTGCCGTTGCGGAGTACGTTGCCGAACACCATAAAGCGTATCGCCTTGTCGTAGTACTCCTTGGTAACGTCGAGCGTGACGTATGACTTGGCGCCGAGCTTGATGGCGTTCTCTTCATTCTGCCTGAGCTGCCCGGGAGAGAATCCGCCCGTGTTGGCGCAGGCCGCGTGCACCTCGTACCCCTTTTCCTTGGCGAGGTACATAATGGTGAACGAGGTGTCGAGTCCGCCGCTGTAGGCGACCACGACCTTCTTGGGTTTGGGAGTGTAAAGCATACCGGTACAGAGGCAGCGGGTGAAATTGTTGCGTGAAAGGACATCATAGTTGACGCAGCTCTCGCATCCCTTCCAGAACACGGGGTCGGAAGTGAGGTCGGGGAAGGTCACGGGGACGTAGCCCAGCTCGGTATTGATTTTCATAACGGCCGCGCCGGTGGTGAGGCCGAAGAGCTTGGCATCGGGGAAACGCTTGCGCGAGAGGTCGAACGCGAAGCGCTTGATGCGCTTTGCGAGGCCCTGTCCGCGGTATTTCTCCTTCACTATGAGGCCCGAGTTGGCCACGAACTTCTCGTGGTCCCAGGACTCGATATAACAGAACCCGGCGAAATCGTCGCCGCAGAGGGCGATAATCGCCTTGCCTTCCCGGATTTTCTGCTCGACGTATTCGGGACGGCGTTTTGCGATGCCCGTCCCGCGCACGCGCGCGGCGTCTTCGATGGTCTTGAGGATTTCAGGCACATAGGGAATGTGACATTCCTGCGCCACCTCGACCGTAAAATCAACACTACTATCCATATTGCTAACTAACTATAACTCACGGAATTTTTCGGAAGAAATCTTCTTGGTCTTGAAAGTGGCGGTCTCCTTGATCTTGTCGAGCACCTTGCGGTCTTCCACGCGCTCGGCAAGCTGCTCAATCTGCTTGCGGTCGCCCATAATGTTGCCGACAGCTTCGCCGAGCATATCCTCGGGGACCTCGCTGAGGCCGTACATCGCATACTGGTAGCGGACATATTCCTTCGCCTCGTTCTCGAGGTCTTCGCGGGTGATTTCGAAACCGAACTGCTTCAGGAGTGTTCCGCGCACCATCTGCCACTTGAAGTCTTCGGCAAAGCCGGCGAAATCCTTCTCGATGTCTTCCTTCGAGAATTTGCCCTGGTTGGCGGCGAAGAGCCAGCGCTTGAGGAACGCCTCGGGAAGCACTATGCCCGACTTGGCTACGTAGAAGTTGCGGATATCGCGGTCGAGGCGCCATTCGGCCTCGCGGCGGTGGTTCTCCTGAAGGCGCTCGGCGACCTCCTTGTCAATCTCCTCGTCGGTCTTCCTGGGCTCGCCTTCCTTGGCATTCTCGTAGTATTTCTTCATGCTCTCGGTCATGGAAGCCTTCTCCTTGGCAGAGGTGGTAACGGAGTACTTGACAATCTCGTCGGAAGCCTCCACTTCGACCTTGACCTCGGGCGAAAGGGCGGCGTCGAACACGAAGGTGAAGTCGTTGCCGTCTTCCCAGACAATCTCGGGCTGGTTCTCGCTGCCCAGAGGCTCGCCGAGGAGCTTCAGGGAGTTGTCGGAGATATATTTGTCGAGAGCATCAGAAATCACTTCGTTGACGGCGTCGGCAAGAGCCTGCTCGCCATAGACGCGCTTAATGAGGGAGGCGGGGACCATACCCTTGCGGAACCCCTTGAATTCCGCAGTACGCCTGCGCTCGGCCAGCTTTTTCCTCTCGATTTCCGCATAATCTTCCGCCGCAATCTGAAGCGTCAGTTCGAGATTGAGGTCGTCAATTTGTTTTTTAGTAATGTTCATAGTATTATTTGAAATTTAAGAATTTTTTACGACTCGGATATGTAACGCGCCCGTGATGCATCTGCGCGAGGTACTCCTTCAGGGCCGCCTTCACCTCGCCCAGCTCCTTGATTGAAATGCGCGCCCCGTCGAACTGCCCTTCGTCCATCTTGCCCTGGACTATGCGTTCCACAAAGGCCGAGAAAGCCTCGGGGGTGTATTCGGTGAGAGTGCGGGAAGCGGCTTCTACGCTGTCGCAGAGCATCAGGATTATCTCTTCCTTGGAAGTAGGAGCGGGCCCGGGATAGGTAAAGGCCGGCTTGTCGGCCGGATCGCCCTTGGCGGCAAGGTAACTCCCCCAGAAATAGCCGGTTACAGTGGTACCGTGGTGGGTGCGTATGAAGTTTACCACGAGCTGCGGGAGCCTGTGCCTGCGGGCAATCTCCACTCCGTCGGAAACGTGGCGTATGATGTCTTCCGCACTCTGGCGAGGCGAGAGGCCCCGGTGGTATTTCTCTTCCTCGCTTTTGCGAAGCAGCGACTCGTTCTCCACGAAGCACTGGGGATTCTGCATCTTGCCTATGTCGTGGTAGAGGGCTCCCACCCTGAGCAGCAGCGGGTTGGCGTCGATTGCGCGGGCTGCGGCATCGGCCATGTTCATCACCTGCAGCGAATGCTGGAAGGTGCCGGGGGCCTTCTGTTCGAGCTCGCGGAGCAGAGGCGACGAAATGTCGGCAAGCTCCGAGAGCCGGGAGTTGGAGACGAGGTTGAAGATTTTTTCGAAAAGATAAATAAGGGGATAGCCGGCCACGGCGAGGAGCGAGGCAGCCAGCAGGTGGAAAATGTCCTGCACGAGCACGCCCGAAACCGCACCTGTAAGGCGCAGGGCCGTATATGCGGCAGTCATGACCGCAAAGTTCACGAGGGCCAGCAGGAACTGCTTCCATCCCCTGCCGAGAGGGCCGCAGGCGTAGATTGACACGAGGCCGCCGAAGAGGAACATCACGAAGAGCGAGGCTCCGTGCTCGGCATATACCAGCAGCGGCAGCAGCGACAGGACGTAAACCGGCACTATGAGGCGCTCCCTGAGGAAGGCCTGGAGGTACAGGGCCGAAAGCGTCATCGGCAGTATGCAGAGCCAGCCCGGAGCGAAGCGGATTATCGAAAGAATGGAGCCGGCCGAGAGCGCGAAGACGAATACTATATAATAGTAACGGTTGTCGGAGAAGATGCGCGGGTTGCAGAACCATATCACGAGGGCGAGCAGGGCCGTGAGCATCAGGGCAAAGAGCAGGTTGCCGAGAACCTCCAGATACGCCGGGCCCGAGCCTCCCACGTTGCTCTCGTACTCCTTGCGGTAGGAATCCAGAATCTGCGCTATTTCTTCGGTGATTATCTCGCCTTCAGACACTATGAGCTGCCCGGCGGTGACGTATCCGAGAGTAGGCGACACCCTCGAGGCCGCGTCGCCGCTGACTGCGAGGGTGGTCTCAGCGTCATAAACCAGATTGGGAACCACCTGGTCGTATAGCCCGCACGCTGCGGCAAGGCTGTCGGCCTTGAGTTCAGGAGCTGCGGAGCGGACCTGCGAGAGAATGGCTTCCAGGGCCCCGCGGCGGCTGAGGACGTCGGACGCAGGCTTGCGCACCGCCCTCTTTCCCTTCTGTATGCACACGACCTCAGTCCCTTCGGGGATGGCGTCGTCGGCAGCGACTCCGCCGTCCATCACGCTCCGGTACGCAGGAAGCAGCAGAGACCTGAAGGCCCCGGGGCGGAGCGACTCTTCAAGGGCCCTGGACCCGGAAGCAGCAGGCGCCTCGTCCAGCCTGAAATAGAGAACCGGGGCGGAGGCACGGCTCATCTCTTCCATTATCTGCGCCGAAGTCTTGAGCACCGGGAAATCGAAAGGAGCGAAGAGCGTAGAATATTTCCATACTCCTCCCTTGCGGTAATCGTAGCCCAGGCGCTGCGTCCTCGGCGCCAGAAGGGCAAGGACGAGCGCAACCGCAACCAGCGGCAGAATCCTATTTAAACGGACTGTCGGTTTCACGGGCTATGTAGGAGTAAGTCAGTTTGTCGGTAAGCCGGGGGAAGAGGCGGTGGGCCCACACGGTGGCCTTGCCGAGCGAGGTGAGCGTAACCACCGAACGCCTGCGGGCCAGGCCCTTTGCAAGGTGCAGGGCGCAGGCTTCGGCGCTCATCAGGCTGCCCTCGTCGAGAGGTGTCGCGCCCTGGGGGCTGCCGTCGGCCGTGAGAGCCGCGTTACGGACGTTGGAGGCCGTGTAGCCGGGAGCGAACACAAGCACTCCCAAACCGTCTTTCAGGTGCTCGATGCGCAGAGTGTCCAGGAAGCCGCGCACTGCATACTTGGAAGCGCTGTAACCCGTCCGGGCAGGCAGCGCGGAATAGCCCGCGATGCTTATAACCCCGACGACCTGCCCCTTTGACTCGAGCAGGTAAGGCAGGGCGTACTTGGTGCAGTTTACAGTACCCCAGAAATTTACGTCCATAAGGGAGTGTATCACCTTGAGCTCAAGGTCCTTGAACATCGCCCTCATGGATATTCCGGCATTGTTCACGAGAATGTCGATGCGGCCGAAGGCATTCACGGCCGCTTCCACCAGGGCCTTGCAGTCCTGTTCCGAGCTGACGTCGCACTTTACGCAGAGCACGCTCCCTTCGGGCGCGACCGAAGGCGAGAGGCTGCAGAGCCTGTCGTAGGAGCGGGCGGCCATTCCGACCTTCGCGCCCAGGCTCCCGAAAAGACGGGCAGAAGCCAACCCGATTCCCGAGCTGGCTCCGGTAACGATTACAACCTTGCCTGCGAAGTAAGAACGACAGGTCATTTGATGGTCATTTCGGCTATGTCGTCGCCGTCGTAGAGCCCGGCGTCAAGTTTGGCCTTTATCTCGCGGAAGGCGTTGAGAGTGTATTCCACGTCCTCCATCGTATGCGCCGCGGTGGACAC
>JAFSVP010000106.1 GCA_017444905.1 Bacteroidales bacterium | reverse complement strand
GGTTATGCCTCCGGCCATCTTTTTTTTCTGTTCCCAGCTGCTGCCCAGTATCGCCGCGAACTCCTTCATATCGCCCTTCAGCAGCGCCGCCTTCATATCCATGGCGCTCTGACAGATTCGGTGCATAGCCTCCACGGCCTCCGTATTGCCTGATTCGGTATTGCGCTTCTGTTCGTCGATAATCCTGGCGCTGCTCCGCGAGCGGCCGGTATAGTAAAGCACCAGGCTCGCCTCCAGCTCGTCGGTAATCCAGCGCTTGACTTTCAAGGGGTTGACTATCACCTTGTCGTCCGGCAGAAACTCCATGAAGTTGAAGCCCCCGAAAGCCGCGGCATACTGGTCCTGACGGCCGCCGGAGAGTCCGAGGTCGATGCGCTCAATCTCATAAGCAAGGCGGGCAATCTCATAATCGCCGAGCGGAAGAGCGAGCCATTCGACGAAAGCCTTCAGTATGCAGACCACCATCGTGCTGGAAGTCCCCAGGCCGGAGCCCGCGGGAGCGTCGTTCCAGGTGGTAATGCTGAAAGGGACCGGCGTCACTCCGAAATCGCGCACCACCCTGTTGTATACGCCCTTGACCAAATCGGCCCTGCCGTCTACCGGAAGGCTGCCTGAGAGCGGGTACGAGAGTTCGCAGCCCGAATCGTAAGAGTGTATAGTAATGTCGCCGCCCGATGAGACGGTATCTATCGTACAGTAGGCATACAGGCTGACGGTTGCATTCAGCACCATCCCGCCGTAGCGGTCGCAGTAGGGCGAGACGTCGCTTCCGCCGCCCGCAAGGCCTATGCGGAGCGGAGCTTTGCTTCTGATAATCATCTTCCCTTGTACAAGTAGTTCTTTTTCTTCCTCCAGCAGTATTGCCAGAGCATATATACAGGCATACACAACACTTCCGAAGGAGCCATGGCGAAGAATCGCAAGCCTCGCTTCACCTTTCTGAAGGTATGCGCAAGCGGGCCCTCGCCGGAGGAATGCGCGTTCCGGCCGTCATAGCGCCCGAAGTTGCCGGAGACGAGGATTTCTTCAAGGAGGAACCCTCCCTTGCGGGAATCCGGGCTGAAAGGCAGGATGGAAGACGGGGCCGCAAAGACCTCCTGCAGCACGAAGCAGACAGCGGCGGCAAAGCCCTCAAGCCCGAGCTTCCGCAAATCAGCGGCGGCATCCTCGCGAGAGGCGGCGTCAAGATGCGTAAGCAGGTAATAATAATCGAGCAGCTGCCTGAGGCCTATCCCCTCTTCCAGCACGTGACGGTAGATATGAATCAAAAGGTACACGGCGTTGAAGCGCAGCGTCGGAACGGCGAAGCCCAGCTCCTCGCTGATATTCGAGAACTGCTCCCCGGCAACTGAAGCAAAATAGCGCTGGAGCCGCTTGTTGCGTGAAGGAGAATTCATCCAGGAGGGGGTGAAATGCACCTCAACTTCAGTTCCTTCAACCAGCCTGGCGTCGCAATGATGATATACCACCTTCCCGACAGGGCAAACGGTACGAAGGTACGACAAAACGGCCTCCCGGCTACCCTCCACCCATATATCGATGTCACCGCTCTGCCTTAGCGACGGGTCGGGATAAAGGCTCGCGACACCCTGCCCCTTCAGGACGCAGCTCCTGAACCCGGCCGAGGCGAACAGGGCGGAAAGCTTACGGCATTCTTCAAGGAGAGATGCATTCTTTTCCGCAGTCTTCTCGGCGGCGAGGGCCCAGCGAGAGTACACGCTGAGAGGGACTTTGCCCGTATCGTGCAGCTCGTCTATGGCCGGGAAGGTCACGCCCAGAAGGTTGTGCTTCACGGCCGAGTCGAGCAGGGTCTCCCACTCATCGCGGTCGGAGGGAAAGCGGGAAAGGCCTTCCCTGCGGCCAACGGCCATCTGCAGGAGCTCGAAAAAGAGGTT
>JAFSVP010000105.1 GCA_017444905.1 Bacteroidales bacterium | reverse complement strand
TTACCATTCCCGAAGAGCTTCCCGACCGCTTCAAGAGGATTGCCGCCATCGTCGAAAAGCGCTGCAACGTGCACGTAAAGCCCATTACCCGCAGGATGGTGCGCAAAGAGAATTACGGAGCCAGGATATTCGCCCTTATAAACGAATGCTACAAGAGCCTTTACAACTTCACCGTGCTCCCCGAGAACATGGCCGAGAAGTATCTTGGCTTCTACCTGAGCATACTCGACCTCGATTATGTATCCCTGGTCGAGAACGAGAACGGTGAGCTCGTGGCCTTCGGCATCACTATGCCCTCCATCGTAAGGGCCCTGCAGAAGTCACGCGGCAAGTTCTTCCCCTTCGGCTGGTGGTGGCTGCTCCGCTCTATGTTCTGGCATCGCGAGGAAGGTATAGAGATGCTGCTCATAGGCGTACGGCCCGACTACCAGAACACCGGAATCAACTCCCTGCTCTTCGCCGACCTCTTCGAAAAATTCCGCAAGGCCGGAGTGAAATGGGCCGAGACCAACGCCGTCCTTGAAGACAATCTCAAGAACCAGGGTCAGTGGAAAGACTTCGAGACTGAGTGCGTGAAGCGCCGCCGTTCCTATATCAAGAAGCTCGACTATCCCGGTAAGGACTAAGCATTTACGATAATGGCTGCCATCCCCCTGCCCGAACGCCTGAGGCCGCAGACACTGGACGATTACGTCGGCCAGCGTCATCTCGTGGGGCCCGGATGCGTGCTTCGCAGGATGCTCGACAGCGGCAACCTGTCATCTTTCATACTCTGGGGTCCTCCGGGAGTGGGCAAGACCACCCTCGCCCGCATCATAGCCACCGG
Organism: Bacteroidales bacterium; assembly: GCA_017444905.1. Lineage (GTDB taxonomy): Bacteria > Bacteroidota > Bacteroidia > Bacteroidales > UBA932 > Cryptobacteroides. The sequence continues at coordinate 4,027 of JAFSVP010000105.1, read as the reverse complement.
TCTCGGGCGGGAGTTCCACACCCTTTCGGCCGTAAGTTCGGGCGTAAAGGACGTGCGCGAGGTCATCGACCGCGCCAAAGACCGCACTCTTTTCTCCGGAAGCCTCGCCCCTGTGCTCTTCATCGACGAAATTCACCGCTTCAACAAGGCCCAGCAGGACGCTCTCCTCGGAGCCGTAGAAACTGGCACCATAGTGCTTGTGGGAGCCACCACCGAGAACCCTTCTTTCGAAGTCATAACTCCCCTGCTCTCAAGGTGCCAGGTTTTCGTACTGAAGAGCCTTGAAGCAGCAGACCTCAGGCTGCTTCTCGACCGCGCCCTCGAGCGCGACCCCGAAATGAAGGCCCGAAATATCGACGTGGTTGAAACCGAAGCCCTTTTCCGCCACAGCGGGGGCGACGCCCGCAAACTGCTGAACCTGCTGGAGATAGTGGCCGAATCCGCCCAGCCGGGAGAGGATGGCCGGATAAAGCTCGACAACGCCCTCGTGGCCGCCTGCCTGCAGGAAAATCTCGCCATCTACGACAAGGGAGGCGAGATGCACTACGATACCATTTCAGCCTTCATCAAATCGGTGCGAGGGTCCGACCCCAACGCCGCGGTTTACTGGATGGCAAGGATGCTCGCCGGCGGCGAGGACCCGCTTTTCATAGCAAGACGCCTCTGCATACTGGCGGCCGAAGATATAGGCCTCGCCAATCCCAACGCCCTCCTGATGGCCGACGCCACCTTCCGCATCGTCCATTCCATAGGTATGCCCGAAGCCCGCATTCCCTTGAGCGAATGCGCGATATATCTTGCATCCTCGCCCAAGAGCAATTCGGCCTACCTCGCCATCGACGCTGCCCTGGCCTCTGCGGGCGAAGACAAGGCGGCCCCAGTCCCGCTACACCTCAGGAACGCCCCCACTTCCCTGATGAAAGAGCTCGGTTATTCCGACGGCTACCGCTACGCCCACGACTTCGAGGGACATTTCGCCGACCTCGAATTCATGCCTGACGCCCTCAGGGGGCACGTTTTCTACGACCCTCAGCCCAACACGCAGGAAGACAGGCTCAAAGCCTATCTCCAGCGCTGCTGGCCCAAATATTACGGCAAGAAGTGATGAACACCCCAAGGCCCGAAGTCAGCGAAGTGCTGGAAATCACCTCCCTTGCGGGGCACATCCTACTCGAGAACGGAGCCGAGATAGCCCGCGTGGAAGAGACTATGGAGCGCATCGCCTCGCACTACGACATAGGCCCGCGCAACTTTTTCGTCCTGAGCAACGGCATCTTCACTACCGGCAGCAACAATTTCGCAAAGGTCGAATTCATCCCCTTCAAGGGCGCACAGCTGGAAAGAGTGGTGGCCGTAAACCAGGTTTCCCGTGACATCTGCGAGGGCCGTTTCTCCGATCTCGGAGAGGCAAAGAAGCGCCTGCTTGAAATCCGCAGCACCCGCAAGGGCGCATTGGAGCAGATACTCGGGGCTGCCGTCGGCAGCGCAGGCTTCTGCGTGATTTTCGGAGGCGGCCTTGCCGACGCCGCCGTATCGTTCGTGGCAGGCCTGCTTCTGTGGACGCTGGTGCTTTTCGTTACCGCCCCGCATATGTCGAAACTCGTCGGCAACATACTCGGAGGCGCCTTCGGCACGCTGCTCTGCATAGTTTTCCACAAGCTGGGCCTTAGTTCAAGCCTCGGCAATACTATAATCGGAGCACTCATTCCGCTGATTCCCGGTGTTCCGTTCATCAACGGCATACGCGACCTCGCCAATGAAGACTACATTGCCGGTATAGCAAGACTGGAAGATGCCCTGCTGGTATTTTTCGGCATCACTCTGGGCGTTTCGCTCACCTTCCTTGCCGACAGCTGGATAGAGGGGGCAATGCCGCTGGTCACGGGCAACGACCCCGACCCTCTGACTTCGTCGCTTCTTTTCCAGGTGGGGGCGGCATTCATCGGCACTCTGGGCTTCGCCGTTCTTTTCGGAGTGCCCCGAAAGTACTACCTGCACACGGCGGTATGCGCTACGCTAGGATGGACGGTTTACTCCCTGCTTACGATATATGCCAGCCTCGGGCCCGTGTCGGCAACCTTCGTTGCAACGCTCTCGGTTGCGGTTTTCGCAAGGCTGTTCGCAGTCCGCTTCAAGGCGCCCGAAACCATTTTCCTCATTACCGGCATCTTCCCTATGGTTCCGGGAGGAGGCATTTTCTGGACCGTCCTCTTCCTTGTAACCAGCCATATTCACGCAGCCGCCACTGCCGGATACACTGCGCTCAAGATTACCATCGCGATAGTCCTCGGCATAGTGATAGTGTCCGGGCTCCCCTCGTACATTTTCAGCCATAAAACCAGATGAAAAACATTGCAGCCAAATTACTTGCGCTCGCTCTTCCGCTTGCCGCATCATCATTCGGAGCTTCCGCTCAGGAGGCCAGGTCCACTACAGGGGGCGGCTCCACCAACATACAGCTTTTCTACGATTTCGGAGCCGACAGGCAAATCGTGACTGCCACCCTCGAAGGCTTCTACAACGACCCCTGGGGCAATACTTTCTTCTTTATCGACACCGATTTCGGCACTTCCGTCAAGGCCCCTCTCGGAGCTTACTGCGAGATAGCGCGCTGCTTCAATTTCTGGAAAGATACCCCTATGGGCTTCCTCAGCCTGCAGGCCGAATATAACGGAGGCCGCTATTCCGACTACGGCATCAACCACGCCTTCCTTGCAGGCGCAGACTTCTTCGTACACTCCGCAGACTATCGCAACTGCTTCAACTTCAAGCTGCTGTACAAGCACATACTCTATTCCACACCAGTTAGCGGCACCGTCCCCCTGCAGTTTACCTTCGTTTGGGGGATGAAGAATCTTTTCGGCGTCAAGGGCCTTGCTTTCAGCGGGTTTGCAGACTTCTGGGGAGAACGCCACAGCCTCTTCACCGGCACTGACGGGCAGCCCCTCCCCGCTCCCGAAGAATCTTCCTTCGTCTTCCTGTCGGAGCCCCAGCTCTGGTACGGTGTAGGGAGCCTGTTCGGCTGCGACAATCTCAACATAGGCGGAGAGGTCGAGCTTTCCTGGGACTTCGGAGCCTGCAAGGGCTTCCACTGCCGCCCCTGCGCCGGTATAAAATGGATATTCTGAGAAACTGTTTCTGAAATTTTTTGCAATATGGAAATAATAAACACCCCAATAGAAGGCCTGCTCATCATCAAGCCGCGCGTTTTCGGCGACAGCCGCGGGTATTTTTTTGAAAGCTGGTCACAGCGCGACTTCGACGAGGCCGTCGGCCCGGTGCATTTCGTGCAGGACAACGAAAGCAAATCCTGCTACGGCGTGATACGCGGTCTGCACTTTCAGCGCGAGCCCCATATGCAGCAGAAGCTCGTGCGCTGCGTACGCGGCAAGGTGCTGGACGTTGCCGTGGACCTGCGCAAAGGCTCCCCCACCTACCTGCAGCACGTGGCAGTTGAACTCAGCGAAGAGAACCACCTGCAGTTCTTCATCCCCAGGGGCTTCGCCCACGGATTCTCGGTGCTTAGCGAGACGGCGGTCTTCCAGTACAAATGCGACCGCTTCTACCACCCCGAGTCCGACGACGGCATACAACTCGCCGACCCCGAGCTCGGCATCGACTGGCGCATTCCCGAAGGCAAGGCCATCCTCTCCGAAAAAGACCGACTCCGCCCCTGCGCCCGCCCCGAACTGTAAATAAAAAAAGGAGCCGGAATTGAACCGGCTCCTTTGGGGAACGTGAGAACTATCAGATTTGAACTGATGACCTCTTGCCTGTCAAGCAAGCGCTCTGAACCAACTGAGCTAAGCCCTCAAAAAAAGTGCTCCCTTAGGGGCTCGAACCCTAGACACCCTGATTAAGAGTCAGGTGCTCTACCAACTGAGCTAAGGAAGCATTATATTTCAATCGTGACCCGTTCGGGGCTCGAACCCGAGACCCCCACATTAAAAGTGTGATGCTCTACCAACTGAGCTAACGAGTCCCCTTTGGTTTTGGGACTGCAAATATAGGACATTTTCCCGTATTT
>JAFSVP010000104.1 GCA_017444905.1 Bacteroidales bacterium | reverse complement strand
GGGGGCAAGTTCCGTGCGCCGTCTTTTCGAAGACGGCGGGGAGTGGGAGCCCCGTCACCGCCAGGCCGGCCTTCACAAATGGTATGTGGTAAGCTACGACCCTTCTCTTCCCCGTACCAAGGCCGTCACCGACCTTGAATCCATCGACGGCATAGAGACGGTGGAGCCCGTTCGCAGGATAAAGCCCATGGCGATTTTCAACGACCCCATGTTGCCCCAGCAGTGGCATTACATCAATGACGGCACCGTGGGCAAAGACCACAAGAAGGGCTGCGACATCAACGTGGAGCGCGTATGGGAGAATTTCACCGGAGGCTCGTCAGACGTAATCGTGGCCGTAGTTGACGGCGGTATCGATATGACTCATCCCGACCTTGCGGCAGTGACGATTCCCGGCGGAGCCAACGGCAGCAAGAACTTCGTGACAGGCTCTTACAACGTTACCCCTCATTCGCACGGAACCCACGTCGCGGGAACCATCGGCGCCATCAACAACAACGGCGTCGGCGTAGCCGGCATAGCGGGCGGCCTCGACGGCAAAGGGGGAGTGCGTCTCCTCTCGTGCCAGGTCTTCGCTACGGGCTCCGACGGCAAAGACATAGGAGGCGACTTCTACAATGCAGTCATCTGGGGCGCCGACCACGGCGCCGTAATATCCCAGAACAGCTGGGGATACACCTATGACAGCAAGGAGGATGCAGCCCGCGGCTCCATAGGCGCCAGTATGAAGAAGGCGGTCGATTATTTCATCGACTATGCCGGCACCGACAAGAACGGCAACCAGACGGGCCCGATGAAGGGCGGAGTTGTTATTTTCGCCGCCGGCAACGAAGCCTGGCCCAACGGCTGGCCCGCCCAGTACGAGCGCATCGTGGCGGTGGGCTCGGTGGCACCGGACTTTACCCGTGCGTATTATTCCAACTACGGCGACTGGGTTGACATAGCGGCTCCCGGCGGGTCGTACACCTACGAGAAAGGCCAGGTTCTCAGTACCACTCCAGGAAACACCTATTCCTGGTTCCAGGGCACTTCAATGGCCTGCCCTCACGTGAGCGGAGTGGCAGCCCTCCTGGTTTCGCACTTCGGCGGTCCCGGCTTCACCAACGAGATGCTGAAGGAGCGCCTGCTCGGCGGAGCCAACACCCACGCTCTTTCGCCGGTTTCGAAAATAGGCCCTCTCGTGGACGCCTTCGGCTCCTTCTCCTACGGAAGTACCACTCCTCCCAATCCGGTCGAGGATTTCAGCGTATCGGCAGAATCCAACAATATCGATTTTACCTGGAACGTCACCCGCGACGAGGACGATATGAAGGCTTACGGCTATCTGGTACTGGCCTGCAAGCTCCGTGGCACGCTTGAAAATCTCAATCCGTCCTATACCATTCCGCCGAGCGTCTCCTACAGCACGGTGGAAGTGGGCGAGGTGAAACCCGGCAGCCCCCTCTCAGGGCGCATTTCCGGCCTTGATTTCGACACGGACTACTACACTGCGATTATCGGCTTCGACTACAGCAAGAACTATTCTGTAATCTCGCCTCTCAAGAAAATAAGCACCGGGCACAACAGCCCGCCCGTCATCGAGACCGACTATTCAGGCGACTTCAAGGTCAAGGCCCACGAAACCCTGAACGTCGACCTTAACATTTACGATCCCGACGGACACCGCTTCGAGCTCCAGTTCACTCCCGGTTCCACGGCGGCCGCCAACACCCTTTTGCCCTCCGGCCTTTACCGCCTGAGCATTGTCGGTACTGCGGCCAACCCCGGCGTTTATACAGCCGTATATACCGCTACCGATACTTATGGCGCCGGTACGACCAAAGCCTTTGAGTACCAGATTCTTGAGAACCACGCTCCCGAGATGGTCAAGAACCCCGACAACTTCATCTTTGAAAAGACGGGAGCGGTTTCGGCCCTCGATATGTCGGAGTACCTCCAGGACCCTGACGGAGAGCAGCTGACCTACGAGGTGAAGACGGAGCCTGCGGGCATCGTGCATTTCAACCGTGTGGACAACGTGCTGAATCTCACGACTCTCGACTTCGGCCTTGCAAAAGTTTCCATTACCGGAACCGACTGCAAGGGCCTGAAGGCGACTATAGATTTCCAGATTCTTGTGCGCAAGCCGGATTCCGACCCCGACGTCTATCCTACCGTCGTGACCGATTACCTCAATGTCAGCGACGGTACGGAAAAGAGCGTCTCGGTCCTTATTTCAAACGCTGCCGGAGCAGTGCTTTACGACGCCTCCGCGGATTGCGATTCCTTCAATCCGATAGTCGTGGACATGCGCTCCTGGGCTCCAGGAAGGTACACCGTGAAGGTCATATCCAAGAATGTTACATACAGGACAAGCGTCGTTAAAAAGTAGTTTGGTATGAGAAAGATAGTTTTGTTATTCGCGATTCTTGCCCTGCAGGCCGCGCCGGCCTTCGCCCAGGATGCGGCTTCTGTGGCTTTGCCCTTCGGCACCGTGCCCCGCAATATCCGCACTCTTTCGAAGGGCGGAGCGACGCTCTCTGACGACGCCGCTTTCCGCGTGCTCGGCGACAGGCGTTTCGACGCTTCCCTTTCGTGGTATTCCTGGTCGCCGGGGACTTCGCCCTCCAACGATATCAACGCCGACATCTTCGCCAAGTTCGGCAAGTTCGGCATTTCCGCGCAGTTCGCCATGGATATGGGCAAGGCCTACAAGAACTACAGCGGCCTTGGAGTCAGCAACGGAAGCTATACGCCTCAGGATATGTTCCTGAAGATAGGGGCGGCTTTCAGCTTCAGCCCTTCTTTCAGCGTGGGTGCGGATTTCCGCCTTATGCGTTCGTCCGCGGCGCCCAAGACCTCCTTCTCCTCGGTCGCCGCCGATATCACGGCCTCGTACAGGACGGGCGGTCTTACCATTGCCGCCGGAGTCACTTCCCTCGGCGCTGGCGTGAAGTCAGCCGATGGAAATACCTATCCCATTCCTTCAGCGGCGAGCCTTGCGGCCGATTATTCCTTCAGGCCGTCGGACGCTTTCTCGCTCGGGTTTGACGCCCAGGCCGACTTCTACTTCAAGGGCGGCCTCAGGGCTGGAGCCGGACTGGAGTGCGGTATACGCGATTTGTTTTTCGTGCGCGCCGGCTACAGTTACGCAGGCAAGAGCCCTGCGCCCGGTTATCTGTCTTTAGGTGCGGGCTTCAAGTTCGCGGGCTTCCGGATTGATGCAGTCTATCTGCTTGCGTCCAAGGCCCTTTCAGGCACTCTGGGAGTAGGCCTGGGATACACTTTCTGATTCCCCGCAAGCGCTTATGAGAAAAGCCGTCCTGCTGTCAGTCCTGCTGCTTTCCGCCATATGGACGGCTTCGGCAGAGGCTCAGACCAAGGGTAAACCGCTGAATCTCAAGCTGAGCGTGGTCTCGGACTCCGACTCCCAGCCGGTGGCCGGGGCCGCCTGCCTTCTTACCGATTACGGAATCTTTGCCGTTACCGACGCCGAAGGAAGTTCGGTGTTCGGCAACGTGCCTCAGGGCAAGGTTTCGGTATCGGTGCAGCTGCTCGGCTTCGAGGATTTCCTCCAGGAGTACGACTTCAGGCGCGATACCGCCGTAGTCGTGCGAATCAAGGAGTCGTCGCTTATGCTCGAACAGGTGGTGGTGACCGCCACGGCCAGCGCCGCAGGCTCTTCCACCAGCTCCACCATAGGCCGTATGGCCATAGACCACCTTCAGGCCACGAGCCTCAAGGACATTATGCAGCTGATTCCCGGCCAGCTGATGAGCTCTTCCGATATGACTTCGGAAGAGAAGCTGACCATACGCACCCTGAGCCAGTCCACGGCCAACAACGCCTTCGGAACTTCCATAATGATGGACGGCGTGCCTATGTCCGACAACGCCTCCCTCTCCGACAAGGTGAGCGGCTCTACGGGCGGCTCGGGCGTGGACCTGCGGCAAATCAGCGCCGACAATATCGAGTCGGTGGAAGTCATCAGGGGTATCCCCTCGGCAGAGTACGGCGACCTTACTTCCGGAGCTGTAATCGTCAATACCAAAGCGGGTTACACTCCCTTCGAAGTGCGTGCCAAAATTAACCCTACTACGCTCAATACCTCAGTGGGCAAGGGCTGGAAATTCGGCGGCGACGCCGGAAGCCTGAACGTGAACGCCGACTTTGCGCGCGCTTCCGGCGACCCCCGCGTGAAGAACCGCTCCTTCGACCGTATCAGCGGCGGCCTCACCTACAGCAATACCATAGGCCGCATCTGGTCCACCACTACCAAACTCAGCGTTAACGGCATCATCGACCTTCGCACCGCCGACCCCGACCTTCTCGTCGAAGGGACCGAGACCGGGCAGCAGCAGTTCGGGCTCCGTCTTTCGCACAAGGGGCGCATTTCGCTGAACAAGCCCCTGTCGCGCTCCATCAACTATTCGATGGGCTTCTCCCTTACCGACTCAAAGAGCTGGACTTCAGCCATCGTGAGCGCCGACGGCGGCCTCCCTATAATCACTTCGCTTACCGACGGATACTGCAAGGTGCCTTACATTACCGAGTCATACAGGGCTACGGGCGGTACGGTGTCAAGGCCCCTGAGCTTCTACGCCAAGGTGGGCAACGTATTCACGGCCAATACTTCAACCCTGAAACAGCGATTCAATATGGGCGCCGAATACAGGCTTGAGTCCAACAAGGCCCGCGGATTCTACAACGAAGACGACTTCATGCCGCTCCGGCCCACCAGCAACGGCCGTCCGCGCCCCTATTTCGACATTCCGGCCCTGAGCCAGGTGTCGGCCTACCTTGAAGACAATCTCGTGTGGGAGCTGCCTCTCGATATGGAATTCAAGCTTCAGGGAGGCGTGCGCGCCGACGTCCTTCAGCCCGGGCTTCCGGAGCAGGTGTGGTCGGTGTCGCCCCGTTTCAACGCTTCGCTGAAGCTCACGCAGTGGATGACTCTCCGGGGAGGCTGGGGCCGGAGCAACAAGACTCCGGGCCTCGCGCATCTTTATCCCGAGCCCAAATATACCGACCGCGAGGCGGCGGTTTACCTTCCTTCCGACAGCTCGAAACAGCTCGTGGTTTACAACACCCGCGTTACTGAAGTGGAGCGCAACAACAGCCTGAAGAACGCTACCAACACCAAGGCCGAGATAGGCGCCGACTTCAGTTTCAAGAACGGAATGACCTTCTCGGTGGTGGCCTACCGCGACTTCCTCGAGAACGGCTTCGGCAACTATACCGAGTACAGTACCTATTATTCCAATTACTACACCGCCCGGCAGGGCATACTGCTCGACTCTCACGGCAACCCCTACATCGACTGGAACAACCCCGCCCGCGTGGATACCGTTTTCACCACCAGCGGACGCATAGGCAACACGCGCGCAAGTCTCGACCGGGGCGTGGAGTTCGACTTTAACTTCGGGCAAATCAAGGCTATACGCACCACGGTCCTGCTCAGCGGAGCCTTTATGGAGACGCAGACCTGGAGCACCGGTCCCAACTTCTCTTCCCCCTCCGGCATCCCCGCGTCGTCGGTGTACGCCCAGGGCGGAGCCAACACCCCTCCCTTCAAGCTCGTCTATCCCAGTGGCCTGCAGAAGGACATCGACCGCCGTTTCAGCGCCAACCTGCGGCTCGTCTGCAACATTCCGAGGATGAAGATGGTGTGCTCGCTCTCCAACCAGGTGATATTCTTCACTTATTCGCACACCACCAACCAGAAGAGCGACCCTTACGCCTGGATTGACACCGACCTCTCGTGGCACGAGATAACCCCGGCGATGCTCGCCGACCCCGACTACCGGATAAAGGGAATACTTCTTTCCGCCCAGCGCAAGAACCCCGCCGACAGCAACCCGATTACACAGCCTCCCATCTGGCTTATGAATATGCGTCTCACGAAGGACGTTTCCAAGAATTTCGGATTTTCGTTCTACGTGAACAATGCCTTCTACTATATGCCTTATCAGGCAAGTTCCTACTCCGGCACGCTTACCGAACGCAACACCGGAACTTTCTCGTTCGGAGTTGAAATGTATGTGAAAATCTGACAGGGATGAAAAGAATCATGACATTCGCGGCAATGGCTGCCGCAGTTCTTCTCTGCCTGTCCTGCACAAGGCGGGCGCCTTCGGGCACCGACCCCTTCCTGCTTGAGTTCGTCATGCCCGAGGAGTGCCGCTCCGGAGTGTTCTATGCCGGGCAGGCGGTGCAGCTTCGCGGCGCTCTGGACTATGAGTTCGAAACCGATATCTGCGGCATGGTGAACGTCCCCGGCATAGTTCCGGGCATATATGACATTACGACCAGCATCGAGCTCTCCGGCAAAGAGTACAAGGCTTTGCTCAAGGAGCCCGCCTCGATATCCGACAAGGCCCGCGTCATTGTCGGAGTCTCGCTTATGAACCATCGAATTTTCAGCGCGGAAGATCTCCGGATTCAGCTCGGGGCCGCTATTGCCGGAGGGCTTGTAATATCCAAAGTATATTATTCCGGCACCCGCGACAAGATGGACCGTACCTATACTACCGATTCATACGTCGAGATTTTCAACAACTCCGACGAGGTGGCCTATCTGGACGGCAAGTACCTCGGCCTTGCCGAATCGGTGTCGCCTGCGGCTTATCCGGCCAAGGACAATCCCGACTCGATATACCTCAGGCAGTGCTGCCGCTTCCCCGGCGGTGGGACTGATTACCCCGTGCAGCCCGGCGCTGCGGTAGTGGTTGCGGCCAAGAGCGCCCGCAACCATCTTGAGAGCGCCCTCAATACGGTGGACCTTTCAAATGCAGATTTCGAAGTCAAGCTGACCGAGGGCTCGGGCAACCCCGACGTGCCGATGCTGCCCCTCATCACCAACTCCACCAGCGTTCAGTATTTCAACCTGCTGAGCGGCGGCCCCAACGCCGTGGTGCTCTTCGAGACCAATGAGGACGTGACGCTCTGGCCCCAGGTTTACCAGCGCGGCAAGACCTCCGGCGAACTGTTCCTGAGGATTCACAAGTCCGTGGTGACCGACGGAGTGGAGTGCCTTAAAAAGCCTGCCCAGACGGCCCCTGACGTGAATACGAAGCGCCTGCAGCAGGACATTGACGCCGGTTACGCGGTGATTACCTCCGTAAACGGCTACAACCACGAATCGCTCGACCGCAAGGTCTCGAGATCCGAGGGAGGACGTTACTATCTTTCCGATACGAACAACAGTTCGGCAGACTTCGTCGTGTGCACCGACCCGACGCCGCTAAAGTACGACAAGGAGGGAATGCAATGAGAAAGATACTGTTCACAGCCCTCTTCGCCCTTCTTGCGTGCGTATTGCTTCGTGCGCAGGACGAGACTCCTTCCACCTTCCACAGGCTTGAAATCGAGAGTGCCTTCCAGCAGTTCGTGACTACCAACAACGCCGCCGGAATGGGGCTTTTTCAACCCTCGCGCGGAAGCAACACTTCCCTTGAAGGCTTCGGGAGCGCGGGCGACCGTCATCTCGCCCAGCAGGGCGACGGAACCCTCGGCTTCGAGTTCTCGACGCTGCGCTACGACTCCTTCAGTGACACGCTCTTTATGCGCGGCTCGTTCTGCTATCACTTCGACCGCGAGAAGAACCGCCCCTGGTCCGACGTCCTCGACCCCTGGTTCTCGATACCTTTCATTTACGGAAGCTCCATAGCCAAGGATTACGACACCCACGACTGCGCCCTTTCGTTCGACCTCTATACGGCGCCCCTTTCCGACATCGTTTCGCTGGGCGTGCGTGCGAATTATGAAGTAGCGGACGTTTCTGGCCTTCGCGACCCCAGGCCCCGCACGGGTTACCTCAACTATTCCATAACGCCGTCGGTGCTCTTCAAGCTCGGCCGGCACAGCCTTGGCCTGGACCTCGGTTACGGCTATTCCAAGGAGAAGCTCACGGGCCTTACCACCATTCAGTCGTATCCGAATCTCTACTACTACAAGATGTCGGGCCTCGACCATGTGGACGGGGCGATTGCAGCCTACAGCGGCTTCAAGCGCCAGTTCTACGGAAGCCGCTTCCTCGGCGACCTGTCGTGGGCTTACAATACCGGAGGCCTCAGGGCGATGGCCACGGCCGGGCTGGAATACTGCCGCCTCGACGCATATGGCGACAAGATGCAGAGCCCCGGCTCCTACAACTACTTTAAATACAGTGCTCAGGCTGACGTCCTCGTTACAGAGGGCACGCGCCTTCACAGGATTCACATCGGCGGAGCATTCAAGGATGCGGGAGCAGACGAGTACCTCCAGGAGCTCACAAGCACCAAAGACCCGGTGACGGGGGCTACCACCGAGCTGTGGGAAACCCTTTACGTATATACCAACCGCTATATGCTCAAAACCCTTGACGTATCGGCGGATTATGTCCTGTACGGGGGATATTCCGGCCCCGACTATCTTTGGAGCCTTCGTGCCCGCTGCGATTTCACGGGCTTCGACAAGCAGTGCTGGCTGCCTTATTCAGGCTTTGCGGCTTCCTCGCTCGGAGTGTCGCTGGGAGGCTCGGCAATGCTTCTGCGCAAGGGTGGTCACAGGCTTGAGCTCGCCCTGGGCGGAGAATACCGCCTTGCCCTGGGCGACACTATGGAACTTCAGTACGACGGCGACTATGTACGCGAGGTGCTCTTGAAGGACTTTGAGTATTACGGACGCAATGCCTTTTCGGTGAACAGCTCGCTGACCTGGGAGTTCCCCCTGTCTCTGGGCAAGGCCGGCAAGGCCAACGGCTATGTGCGTCTCTCTGGAAGTACGCTCCGCGACGGAGCCGGTGCAAGCCGCTCCGGCGCATCTCTCGCTCTTGGCTTGTTTACATTCTGATTATGAGAAAGTTATTATATATCGCCGTGCTTCTTGCCCTTGCCTCCTGCCGGGGAGATGAGGACACGCGCTTCTTCGCTCCCGAGGCCGGTTTCGGCAACGCCTCCTATACGGTCGCTTCTTCCGGGGGCGAGGCGGTGCTGGACGTAGTGCTCTCGCGCCCTGCGCCCCGCCCTTTCACTCTGGAGGTGGCTGTTTCAGGCTCCCTGACTGAGGGCGTGCAGTACAAACTGGACTCACACAGTGCGGAAGTGGCCGCAGGAGCTGCAGGAGCGACTTTCCGCGTGCAGCTTTTCGACGACGAAATATGGGATGAACTCTCGTGGCTTGATTTCATGATAGTCCCGGGCACCCTCTATACCGTCGTCCCCGAAGACAGGAGTACTGCAAGGCTCAATGTCACCAAGTCGATTACCCTTCCGGTCCTCAGTCTGGAAGCGCCTTCCGAGACTGTTGAAACAAATCCATATCTTGCTGAGACGCTGCATTTTGCCGTCAGCTCCAAGAAGGCTTCTGCATCTTCTCTCGAAGTCCTGCTCAAGTTCGGCAGCCTCGTTCCGGGCACAGATTATCTTATAAACGGAAGAGCTGAAAGCTCCGTGGTGATTCCGGCCGGGGAGCTGAGCGCCGGCTTTGAGCTTAATATTCTGAAAAAAGACCTATCCGGTCTTGACAGGCACGAAAGCCTTGCCATAGAGCAGCGGAAGGGAGTTTACGTGGTGTCGGGCGACAAGGGCACCGCCGACGTGCATCTCTCCGACCCGCTGGTGGATTTCTCGCGCTTTTTAAGGACAGCGGCCCTAAACGGCGGCTCCGGCTATCAGGTGCGCCAGGCCGTACTCGGCCCCGACGGCGAGTGGTACGGCAATACCAATACGGATATGGGAGCCTCGTCCGAGGGTTCCAACTATCTTCGCAACTTTAGGAATATGTTCCAGCATCCTTCATTCGGATGCCTTGCCAACGCTTCCAATTCGCAGATGTTCAGGCTCTCCGAGCTCTTTCCCAACTATCTGTACCCCAACCCTGTAGCTATACTCGACTACGGCAACGACCAGGGGCACCGGGAGTTTACTCCGGCCGACTCCCTGATGCGTTTCGTCCTCGACAGGGGTGAAAGCGCTAAGGGAGCCATATATCTCGAAAAGCCCCGTACTTTCACTGCCTGCATAGGCAGTTATGCCGCCTGGCAGGCTGACGTTACCGGCGGAAAGGCCTGGGTGGTGGATTCGAAGGCCAACGGAGGCGACATACTCTCCTCAACCAATCCGGCCATCACCGGCCGTATTTCCGTGACTCTCCACAGGCTCGAGGGGCGTTTCGACTTTACCGATTCCGACTGCCCGGTACGGCTTAGGGCCTGGCTGAGCAGCGATTCCGACAAGTTCCTTGAAGGAATAGATGAAAGCAAGTTCGCCGTGACTTCCGAAGACGGTCTGTACAGGCTTGAATATAAACTCTGGCCAAGATAGTTTAATTTCAAGCCGTTGAGAAAGCTCGTTACAATACTATTCGTCGTTCTGGCTTTTCCGCTTATGGCAAGTGCGGAAGGTGAGTGCCTGAAGCTTCACATCCCTGCAGGGAAGATAGGCGCTCCGTTGCTCTTCGGCTCGCGCGTAGTCGAGGTGAACCGTTCGTGGGGCAAGGTCTATGCTCCCGGGCAGCGCTGCCCCAGGCCACGCCTCGTAAGTTTTACCAGGAGCTCCGACTCTACCCTCGTACTGAAGGGTTTTGCAGCGCCGAGGACCAAACGCGAGGAGCGTGAATTCTTCCACCCCGTAGAGTTCCGTATTCTGGAAGAGAAAGCTGAAGAAATCGTCATCGACGGGGGAGATTATTTTTCTACATATCCGGAGCCTGTTTCCGCCATTCCGCCAAAGGTTCTCGGGGGCAGGGCCTCCTCCTTCTGCATCCTGTCTCACAGGGACGAAGGGCGTTATCTGGAGCTTACCGGCCGCTACCGCTACGAATCGGGAATAGAGGTCACGGCACTCTGCTATCTGCTTTTCCTCTGCCCGGAGCCTCTCGCTTCGAGGTCCGTGGACCCTTCGCTGGCGGCATACAACGGAGTTGAACTGCCCCGCAGGGAGGGAAAGAGAGAGTTTCTTTCCTATCGCTGGAATGTGGAACGGGGGAGCAGGATAGTCTTTTACGTGGACAGAGCCTTCCCGCAGGAGTGGTATCCTTACATAAAGGAGGGAGTGGAAGACTGGAACGGGGCATTCCGCCGTATCGGCCTCGGCGACGTGCTGGAAGTGCTTCCGGAGCCTGCCGACAGCACTTTCGACCGCTATTCGCCCCTTGTCAATATGGTCCGTTTCATCGATTCCGACGAGTCCAATGCCAAGGGCGACGTGCTTGCCGACCCCCGCAGCGGAGAGATTCTGCAGGCCGATATTCTGTGGTGGAAAGACGTTCTGGGGCTCCTCTGCGACTGGCGCTACGTGCAGACTGGCGCCGCCGACCCCGCGGCAAGGCTCTCCGAATATCCCATGACTATGCTAGGCCCTATGATACGCCACGCCATCTGCCACGAGGCGGGGCACGCCCTCGGACTCGGGCACAATATGGGAGGCTCGTGGGCCTATCCTTCCGATTCGCTGTGCAGTGTGTCCTTTACCCGCGAATACGGCAGCTGCGCCTCCGTAATGGATTATGCGAGGTACAATCACCTCGCCACGGCTTCCGACGTCGAGGCCGGCGTAAACCTTCTTCCGCCAAGGCTCGGGCCTTACGACTATTATGCGATAGCTCTTGGCTACGGGACTGAAGGCAAGGCGGTTCCCGGTCCATATTGCTATTTCGCGCCATTCATCGTGGCGGCTGTCTCGCCCGACCCTTCCGCACAGCCTGAAACCCTGGGCAACGACCTTCTGCGCTCTTCGAAGGCAGGCATTGACAACTGCAGGGCGCTGCTCACTCTCGACGGGCTTGATTCTCGCCGGAAGGAGCTCCTGAGCCGCCAGTATTACCGTTATATAATGCTTGCGATGTCGAATATCGGCGGAGCGGTCAAAGGCGAGCCCGTAAAGATGAAAGAGCAGCGCAGGACTCTGGAATTCATCATCGGGTCCCTTGCAACCGTACCCCCGGAACTTGCAGACCCGGTGCGGCGCGACCGTGCCCTTGACGAGCTGTCGGGCAATTTCCTGCCGGCGCGCATACTCGAAACCCGGGGGCGCTGCGCCCTGAATGCTTATAACAGGCAGCTAAGCGGCCTGCTTCGCAAATATGACAAACAACTTTATACTTATTAATAATTATGAAAAAATCTGTAATTGTAAAAATGCTGGTGGTGCTTGCCGCCACAGTTCTTCTCTTCTCGTGCAAGAAGGAAGTCAAACCCGAAGTGAAAGTTTCTATGAAGGCCGTGAGTTTCGAGGCCGCGGGCAATTCCGTCACCCTTACCGTAGAGGCCAACGTTGACTGGACCGTGAGCTGCGACGCCGAGTGGATCAGGACCGTCCCCGTCGAAGGAACGCCTGCCGACAAAGCCCTCGTGATTTCCGCCGGTGCGAACGAAGGCTTCGAAGCCCGTACCGCCACCCTTACCGTCACCGCGTCAACGGCCTCCGAGACCGTGAAGATTACCCAGCTTGCCGCCGTGCCTTCGCTGGCTGTCGACCCTGCTTTCATCGAACTTGTTCCTGCTGAAGGACAGGCAATTTCCGTGAATGTTTCATCGAATGCCCCCTGGACTGCATCCTGTGACAAAGACTGGGTGGTAATTTCCAACCCCGAGGGTGACGCAAGTGCTGACGTTACTGTAAACGTACTCCCCAATACCGACCGTGAGCTGCGTACTGCCAGCGTGGTCTTCAAGGAGACCGTAGCCGGCGGCGAGGCCGTCCTCACTCTTACCCAGGATATGGCGCCTCTTTCACGCTACACCGATTCGCTTGCTCTCGTGGCCATCTACAACGTTGCCGACGGAGCCAACTGGAAGGCTTCCAGAAAATGGGAACTCGAAAAACCCATGCCCGAGTGGCCTGGCGTGAAGCTTAACGAAGAGGGTCGCGTAATCGAAGTCAGCATTACCAACGGTACCGTGACAACCGTAGAATGGGAGCTCCCTGCCGAAATCGCCAACCTTACCGAACTGGAAATCTTCCAGGCGGTTAAAAGCAAGGTAAAGGGCGAATTCCCCGAATTCTTCTATAGCCTTACCAAGCTTACCAGGCTGGTTCTCAACGACAACAACATTACCGGTTCATTCTCTTCGAAGGTCGGTGACTGGACGGAGATGACCAATCTCTATGTTAACGGCAACGCGCAGTTCGCCGGCTCCATCCCCGTCGAGCTCTCGAACCTCAAGAAGCTCGTGAACATCAACATTGCAAAGACCGCAATTACCGGCGCCGTGCCTGCAGAGCTCTCCGGCTGCGAAGCTCTCGCAAGCTTTATGGCATATGAGACCGCCATTACCTCCATCCCCGACAACTGGGACCAGTGGCCTGCCCTCAAAGTTGTCATGCTCTACGGCTGCACCGCTCTCGAGTGCCCCCTGCCCGCCTCCATCGGCAACATGAAGAAAGTGACTTCGCTCCAGCTCAAGAACTGCAACTTCACCGGCAATGTCCCCGAGAGCTATGCCAACCTGCCCGCAACCTGCAACCAGCTGTTCATCAACGGCAACAAGCTTCAGGGCGTGGTTCCCGCAGCGGTGAAGGCTCACGCCAATTGGACCAAGTGGAAGCCTGAGACCAATATCTTCCCCCAGCAGGAAGGATACGGACTCGAATAGTTCCTCCGGATAGCTATATAATATTGATGGTGACTGTCAGTCCTGCGACTTTCAGTCACCATCTTTTTTCAGGGCTGTCGGGCCGTAGCAATGCCGCTCCTCAGAATTTCTCCTGGCGGAGCTGCTCTATGTAGTCGTCGATGCGCGTGAGCTCGAAAGGAATCCTTATGTGCTGGGGGCAGGCCTTCATGCAGCGGCCGCAGCGTATGCAGTGGTCGGCCTGACGCGCCGCCTCCACGCTTTTGGCGTATTCGGCGAGGTACTTGCGCCTCAGACGCGCGTATCCCTTCTGCTCCGGGCCTTTGACGTAGGTGTCGTCAATCACGCTCCTGTCGTAGAAGCGGAGAATGCCCGGAATGTTGATGCCGTAGGGGCAGGGCATACAGTACTGGCAGCCGGTGCAGCCCGTGAGAGGGAAGCGGGCGCGCTCTTCGGCTATGCTCTCGAGCAGGGCGAAATCATCTTCGCCGAGGGGCTTGAAACCGCAGAAGGTGTCGAGATTGTCCTGCAGATGCTCCATATAGGTCATTCCGCTAAGCACCGTGAGCACCTTGGGGAAGCTTCCGCAGAAGCGGAAGGCCCAGGACGCCACGCTCCTCTCCGGCTCGCGAGCTTTGAGGAGAGCCGTCTGCGACTTGGTGAGAGAGGCTAGTCCGCCTCCGCGCAGGGGCTCCATTATCACTACCGGAATGTCGCGTGCGGCAAGCTCGGAATAGAGATAGTCGGCGTTGGTATTGCGCCCTCCGGCGTGCTTCCAGTCAAGATAGTTCATCTGAATCTGCACGAAGTCCCAGTGGTACTTTTCGTGCAGCTCCATCATCGAGTCGAAGCCGTCCTGCTGGCTGTGGATGGAGAAGCCGAGATGGCGGATATGGCCTGCTTCCCGCTCTTTCAGGAGGAAGTCGAGTATCCCCGTGTCTCCGAAGCGCCGGTTGAAGTCGGAGGCGCTTCCGATGGAGTGCAGGAGGTAGTAGTCTATATGGTCGGTATTGAAGATTTCCAGCGAGCGGCGGTACATCTTCACCGAGT
>JAFSVP010000103.1 GCA_017444905.1 Bacteroidales bacterium | reverse complement strand
GAAGGCACGAAGCATTGATGCTGAGGAAGTAACGCACGTTGGCCCTTTCGAGGGTGAGGGCTCCCGCCACTCGGTCGAACGACTGGACGTGGACCACGTTCTCCTTCACGGGGCCGAATATCCACTGGAGCATATCGTAGAAGTGGACGCCGATATTGGTGGCAAGGCCGCCGCTCTTGTGATTGTCGCCCTTCCAGGAACGGTAGTACCATCGCCCGCGGGAGGTGATATAGGTAAGGTCTACGTTGTAAACCTTGCCGGCGGGGCCTGCATCCACCTTCTTCTTCAGGGCGGCGATGCTGTCGTGAAGACGGAGCTGGAGTATGTTGTACGCCTTGTGGCCGGTGGCCTTCTCAAGCTCGACTATTTCGTCAATATTGCGCACGTGCAGCACTACGGGCTTCTCGCAGATTACGTCCATACCGTTCTTGAGGCCGTAGCGTATGAAAGGGTCGTGGGTATAGTTGGGAGTGCATATCGAGAGCCACTGAATCTCGTCGGGAGTGCCCTTCACCGAATCGACGAAGCGCTCGAACTGCTCCTGCTCGGTGAAGAAGGAGCACTCGGGGAAGGAGCTGTCAAGCCTTCCGACGCTGTCGAACTTGTCATAAGCGGCAACCAGCCTGTTGCCGGTGTCGGCTATCGCCTTTATGTGGCGGGGGGCAATGTATCCCGCTGCGCCTATCAATGCAAAATTTGCCATCGTATGTGGTTTTATTCAACTGAAAATGCAAAAATTATAGCTTCGTGGAAAACCTGGCCGGGCCTCAGCGTTACGGAAGGATACTCCGGATGGTTGGGGCTGTCAGGCAGATGCTGGCACTCGAGGGCCACGCCGTCGTAGTCGTGATAGATACGGCCTCTCTTGCCCTTGGGGCAGCCGGAAAGCCAGTTGCCTGTATATACCTGAAGGGCGGGCTGAGTGGTGAACACCCTGAGCACGCGCCCGCTGCGGGCGGCCGTGAGGCGGGCGGCCTCCTGAAGCTGACCGGGCATATAACCGTCTATAAGCCAGCAGGAATCATAGCCCTTGCCGTTCACGAGGGCGGGGTAAGGCTTACGGATATCCCTGCCTATCCTCTTGGGATTCAGGAAGTCCATCGGAGTACCGGCCACCGGCTCCGAACCTTCGAGCGGGATGAGCCTCCCGTTGGTGGGAATGTATTCTGAAGAATTTATCCAGAGCCTGTGCCCGAGCACGCTCCCCCTGCAGTCGAGGTTGAAATAGGCGTGGTTGGTGAGGTTCAGCACCGTGGGCGCGTCGCAGCGGGCCGTGAAGGTAAGCCTCAGCGCATTGTCGTCGCCCCATTCGTAGTGGGCTGTGACGGCCAGCTTGCCGGGGTAGCCCATCTCGCCGTCGGGCGAGACGTAACGAAACTCCACCGCCCCGCGGTGACGCCTTGACTCCCAGACCTTGTTCTGGAAGCCTTCGTCGCCGCCGTGCAGGTGGTCGGGAGCCTTGTTGGCCTGCACCCGGTATTCCCTGCCGTCGAGCTCGAAGCGGGCGCCGCCAATGCGGCCGGCAACGCGTCCGGGGCATTTCCCGAAGCACGGGCCGTCGTCAAAATAGTTCTCCGCCTTGCCGTAACCCAGCACCACGTCGCCCAGGCGCCCAGCTTTGTCGGGGACGTTAATCGACACTATGCCGGCGCCTATGTTGGTAAGTACCACCGAACTGCCTGACGCATTGGTCATCTTGTAACGGTAAACGGGTGTTCCGTCGGGCAGGCGGGCCCATAATCTTCTTGAAATTGACATAATATTGCTATATTGCAACAAATTTAATCAATATTTTCAAATGCTGGAAGAACTCAAGAAGAAAGTTTTGGCCGCCAACCTTGAACTGGTGACGCAGGGCCTCGTCATCTACACCTGGGGCAATGTATCGGGCATCGACCGCGAGTCAGGCCTCATGGTCATCAAGCCCAGCGGCGTCCCCTACTCCGAACTGAAAGCTGAAGATATGGTCGTAGTCGATTTGAACGGGCGCGTGGTGGAAGGAAGGCTCAGGCCTTCATCCGATACGCCTACTCATATTGTTCTGTACAAGGCGTTTCCCACCATAGGAGGAGTTGTTCACACCCATTCCACCTACGCCACCGCCTGGGCTCAGGCCGGGCTTGCAATCGAGCCTCTCGGCACCACTCACGCCGACTACTTCCACGGCCCCGTCCCCTGCACCGAAGGGCTCGGAGACGCAAGGACAGAGGGCGATTACGAAGCCGAAACCGGGAACGTCATAGTCGAATGCTTCAAGGGCCTCGACCCCGTCCACACCCCCGGCGTGCTGGTTCGCAACCACGGTCCCTTCTGCTGGGGCGCCAGCCCCGCCGAAGCGGTTTACCACTCCCGCGTGCTGGAGGAAGTGGCGAAGATGAACTTCATCACCCTGAGCCTCAACCCCGGAGCTTCGATACCCGCAAAACTCATTGAGAAACACTTCCTTCGCAAACACGGCCCCGGTGCCACCTACGGGCAGAAATAGACGACAATGAAAAAAACTCTCACCATCGCACTTTGCCTGGCGGCGGCTGCAGCAGCCTTCGCACAGGCCCCTCACAAATACGGCATCAAATGCGCCATCGTAAAGACCGTCACCGAGAATGCGAACGGCATGAAGTCGTACAACACCCTCTGGTTCGACGATTACGGCGCACGCGAGCGCACCCTCACCACGATGGATATGGGCGGAGATATGGGCACTGCCGAATGGCTCTCCATAGCCCTTCCCGACGGCAAGATGTATATGCTCGACGAGTCGCGCAAGAAGGCCGGCGCGAGCCCTCGCATCAATATCAACTACCTTGATATGGATGAAGATATGGTAAAAGCCCGAAAGGCCAAGGTCCTCAGGCAGGAGAAGCTGGACGGGCGTGACTGCACCGTATGGGAAGAGAAGGTGAAGCAGCTGCTTTCAACCGCCACCATAACCACCTGGGTATGGAAGGGCATCCCCGTCAGGTGCGAAATCAACAAGCCCAAGTCAACGACCACCCTTCTCAGCATTGAGCAGAAGTCTTCGCTGCCCGCATCCCTTTTCACAGTCCCGAAGGGCTACACCATAAAGGAACTGTAGCGAGGAGAGCCGCAGGGACGCTGCCCGGTTATCGGAAACAGCTACTTTGCACGCATTCTTATCACGTGCGAAAGGCAGCGGCCGAATTCCGGTAAAATGCAGAAAGCTGTCGCCGGAATTAAGGTAGAATGCAGGAATCTATATTACGGCGCCAATCTTCCGCAGCTCTGACACCAGGGCTGCGGTATCTATTTCCGTAACGGGAGTGCCGGAAGCGGCGCAGATGGAAGCAGCCACGCCTGCAGCCTGCCCCGTGCCCATACAGCTGGCCTGTACCCGGAGCGAAGCGAGAGCCCGTCGGTCGCAGGAGATGCAGCGGCCTGCAACCAGCAGGTTGGATATCTCTTTGGATACCAGTGCCCTGTAAGGTATGTATGCAGCCTGGGCGAGGTCGATGCGCACCTGGCCGGAGCCTTTGCTCGCGTGCAGGTCGATTGGGTGTGCCCCGCGCGAAACGCTGTCGTCATACTGCATTCCGGAGGCGTATTCCTCCGCCGTCACAGTGTGGACGCCGAGTATCCTTCTCGACTCCCTGACGCCGGCCTGAGGCGCCGTGGCCGACACATAACTCTTGCGGAACTCAGGGAAATTCTCTTTCAGCAGCCCGGCGAACTTGAACACGTCTTCGCGGAGGCGGCACTCGGCAGCCGAGAAATTGCGGTTGTCGCAGGAATCCGCGGCGGTGCGGGTAATGTTCACTACTACGTTCCCCTTGTGCATCACGCTGTTGAACCAGGGCCCTCCAAAATCGGGAATGTCGGCACCTGCGGCCTTCAGCTCCAGCAGCCTCTCCCTTACCGGCAGGCACTGGCTGTGCCCGTTCAGGCCGTTGTGATGCATATGCCGGCGCATCATTTCAGTTTCAGTGTCAACATCTGAAAGGATGAAGCAGAGCGACGAGGGCTGCAGCTCCCCGTCGGGGTTGGGCTGCATAGGCACTCCCGCCCTGAATGCCAGGTCGGCGTCGCCCGTAGCGTCGATGAACACCCCTGCCTCCAGCGACTCTATCCCGTTCTTGTTGCTAATCAGTATTTTGTTTATCCGCCCGCGGCTCATCTCGCAATCGATAAAGGCCGAATGGGTGAAAAGGTCCACCCCAGCCTCCAGAACCATCCTCTGCGTGCAGAGCTTGTAGAGCTCGACGTCGAAATCGACATTGCCCTTGGGCCATTCGCGCTGCGCTCCGCCCATTGCCTCAAGCCTCTGGACGAACTCCCAGGGAATGCCTCCTATCACGAGCTTGCCGTCGAAGGCGAACTCGCTTATCGGAGCCACGAAGCCCGACACGGCCATACCGCCCAGGAAGCCGTAACGCTCTACTATGGCGGTCTTTGCCCCCTGCCTTGCAGCCGCAACCGCAGCGATGAATCCGGCAGGCCCGCCGCCGCACACCACTACGTCGTAGCGGCCTGCATCCGAGGTTTTCACCCTGAACCGGCCGTCCTGCCGTCCTGAATCCGGGATAAGGTCACAGGAAGCGAGCGTCATCGCAACCACGGAGGCTGCTCCGCCCTTTAGAAAATGTCGTCTGTCCATTATGTTTTCTTCGTTTGAAAGCTGTTTTGAAATGCTTGCCTATTACTTACTTTTTCGGATTCGGGGCATACGGCTCAAAGCCCTTGGCATAGCCCCCGTTGAGAATGTTCAACCTGTCTTCTTCAGTTTCGTCGCCTTCGCACCGTGATATTGTATAACCTGTTTTCTCGCTTACGAACTTAGCCCATTTCTTCCATTCTCCGGTATGGCACTGCCCTCCGGGGACAGTATGGATAAGCTCGTGGATAAGCGTACTGCGCAGCGATTTTTCAGTGTTGTTCAGGGCATAGCCCGACAGTTCTATATAGAAATCGAATTTGTTCCGCTTACTTCCGCTCCCCCTCCAGTAGCATAAACCGAAAGCCCTGCGGCGCCCGTTCAGCATCACGGTAGGTGAAATGGAGTTCGATATGGGCACCCCAAGTTCCCTGAGGAGCGTTTGGCACTCGGCGAACATCCTGTTGATTCTTTCATTCGTCTTAGGGCCGTTATACCTCGGAGGCTTGTACAGGGGGGCGGCGGGCATTCGAGCATTACCCAAGCCCGGTTTGCTCCTGTCCAGCTTGGTCTTCTTGTCGAAAATCAGGGGCAGCAGCAGGATTATAAGTATCACAGCCACAAGGGTTATTTTCATCATCATAAGAGTTTCAGTGTATATTCGGCGCAGCTGAAAGCCCTCCGGAAGCCATTCCGCAGCAGCCTTCCAACGCCTCCCAAAAATAATGTCAGGAAGCGAGAATTCCAAACAATTACTCAATAATGTATGAATCCGTGCAATACTGTTTGAAATCCCGCGGGTTTTGATTAGATTCGCAGTTATGAAACTACACGAAGAAGCCGCGCGCTGCCTGCTCTGCCAGGACGCGCCCTGTACCAAGGTCTGCGGGAAGGGAGACCCCGCCCGCGCCGTCCGCGCCATACGCTTTGACAATGCCGCCTTCGCCAGCAAGTGGCTGGATGGCTGCACGGAAGAAGATCTCGCACGGGCCGAAGAAGCCTGTATCCACTATGATTTCCCCATCCGCCTGAGGGAGATTGCAAAGGCCCTCCCGGAGCCTGCGCCCTCACCGGCGGCGGGCCTGCCTTCGCTCGCCATCGACTTCTGCGGCATACGCTGCGAGCACCCGTTTTTCCTTGCTTCATCCGCCGTCTGCACCAATTATGAAATGGTGGCGAGGGCCTTCGAGGCCGGCTGGGCTGGAGTGTTCTACAAAACCATCTGCATGCAGGAAATAAGGGAGGTCTCGCCCCGCTTCGACGCCGTTGGCAAGCCTTTCAGCGGCTTCCGCAACATGGAGTAGCTAAGTGAGAATCCGGTGGACGTCGATTTCGACATCCTTAGGAGGCTCAAGCTCAATTATCCCTCCAAAGTGGTCGTAGCCTCGATTATGGGCCAGAAAGAGGAAGAATGGATAGAGCTTGCGAAGATGGCGGAAGAGGCCGGCTGCGACGCAGTGGAGCTCAATTTCTCCTGCCCGCAGATGCGCCTTTCCGGCATGGGCAGCGACGTAGGCCAGGACCCTGAACTCGTAACCTTCTATACTTCTTTTGTAAAGCGTAACGTGAAGATTCCCGTCATCCCCAAGATGACTCCGAACATTACGCACATAGCCCAGCCTGCCATGGGCGCCTACTTCGCCGGTGCCGACGCCATCTCCGCCATCAACACCATCAAGAGCGTGACGCTTGGCGAGGGCTCCGACGTGAACGGATTCCAGACCGGCTCCGGCTACTCCGGCAAGGCCGTCAAGCCCATTGCCCTGAGGCACATACTCGCAATGGCCAAGAATCCGATAATTAAGAACATACAGTTCAGCGGCATCGGAGGAATCGAAACATGGCGCGACGCTCTCGAGTTCATTCAGCTCGGCTGCCGCAACGTCCAGGTGTGCACCGCCGTGATGCAGTACGGCTACCGCATCATCGACGACCTTACCGCAGGTCTTGCCGCCTATATGGCCGGGCGCGGCATCGAGAGCCTCGACAGCCTTGTGGGAGAGCTTCTCGGCAAATTCAAGATGCCCTCCGACCTCGACCGCGACACCGTCGTATTCCCGGTCTTCGACCGCTCGCGCTGCCTCGGCTGCGGACGCTGCGCCGTCTCCTGCGCCGACGGAGGCCACCAGGCCATACGCTTCGATGCCGAAACGAGGCTCCCGCAGCTCATCGGTTCCAAATGCGTCGGCTGCCACCTCTGCCGCCTCGTCTGCCCCGCCGACGCCATCGGCCTCAGCAAACGGGTTCCGAAGAAATCCTGACCGGACAGCTTTAATCTGAGGCGCGCTTACTCCGCCACCAAGTTGGCGGAGTAAGCGCGTTTTCGGCCGTTTTCTTTCTTACTCCGCCAAAGTTATGGCGGAGTAAGAAAGGCAGACTAGACAGAACTGACAAGATTCCGTGAACGCCGGCCCAGCCGGGCGCTGGCTGCCTGGAGGGAGGTTCCTCACCAGACGCAGTTGGTCTGGAACCGACTTGCGGAGGAGGTGGAACCGCATAGGCCTCCGTTCGACCACAAGGCCTTCATATCAGGGCAGAACCTGTTCGTGTCGGCGTATCATGGATTTGCGACGCTGGGGAACGAGCACCAGCCTTCGCCGGTGCCGTTTGAGTCATTCCCGCCATTTGCGGCCTTCCTTGAACATAGCCAGCAGGTCGTACGCCTTCGTAACGTCCACCTGCTGCATCAGTATGGTGATATCGCTCCTCGTCAGCATAGATCCATTAGAATATTTCATCGTTCCACAGCATCCTCAGGAAATCAAGAACAGTGATTAGCTCTATGTCATCGACTTTCCTCGTTATTGGATCTAACGACACAAATATCAAACGGCAGTCTGGATGCTCTTCCTTAAAGGCCTTGAGTCCAGTTTTGTGTTTGGCCTTCACCTGCTCGGAGGATTTGATTTCAATGGCGACTTTGGCGTCTCCGATGACAGCATCAACTTCCTTCTTGTCGTATGTACGCCAGTAGGAGATGATGTCCTTTTTATCGTTATATCCTTTGTACGCAATGATCTCCTGCATCACAAAATGCTCAAATGCATGCCCGTAATCGTCCGTGCCACGTTTTAGTGAATGGCGGCCCATAAGATAGTTGGCAAGACCCACGTCAAAGTAGTAGAATCGCGGTGCCTGGATAATCTTCCTTTTGACCGCCTTCCTGTATGCCGGAATTTCGTATCCTATCAGTGTGTCATACAGAATCTTGAAGTAAGACTGCACTGTTTTGACGGAGACTCCACAGTCTGAGGCGATGTTTGAATAATTCAGCATCTCCCCATCGGAGATGGCCGCCACTTCCATGAAGCGTTCGAATGCCTCGAGTTCCCTGACTTCTCCTTCTTCGCGGATTTCTTCGTTCAGATACACTTCAACGTAACCTTTCAGTCGCTTGGTGGCATCCGCTACCATATAATGGCGCGGAATCATTCCGTTCTGAACAGCCCGGTCCAGTTGGAAGTCGGTTACTTCCGGCCAGACGAGTGGATAAAATGTTTCCGGAATGGCACGGCCCCCGAGGGTGTTTGCACCGGATTTCTTCAGCTTCCTGGCGCTTGAACCGCTAAGGATGAACCACAGTCCTTTTTCGACCATCAGAGTGTGGACGATATCCAGCAGTTCCGGCACTTTCTGAATCTCATCTATGATGACCAATGTACCGGACGGTTTGTCCCAAAGTGCCTCCTTCAGGGAGTTAGGATTCCGTTTAAATGCTTTTCTCACATCGGGGTCCAATAAATCGTAGTAAATCTTCCCCTT
>JAFSVP010000102.1 GCA_017444905.1 Bacteroidales bacterium | reverse complement strand
CCTTCTGCTCTTCAGTGGGCTCCTCCTTGAGGCCGAGAGCGTCGGCGCAGCGCGAGCAGGAAGCCAGCACGGTATCAATCAGGCCGGCGATATTCACCATATCCTTCTCGACGAAGCCACGGGAAGTGACGGCAGGTGTGCCGATGCGTATGCCGCTTGTCTGGAAGGGGCTGCGGGTGTCGAAGGGGACCATATTCTTGTTGACGGTAATGTCGGCCTTCACAAGTTCCTTCTCGGCGATGCGGCCCGTGACGTTGTCGTACTTGCCGCGGAGGTCGATGAGCATCAGGTGATTGTCGGTGCCGCCGCTCACGACCTTGTAGCCCAGGCGGACGAATTCTTCGCACATGGCTGCAGCGTTCGCCACCACCTGCTGCTGGTATGCCTTGTATTCGGGCTGCATAGCCTCGAAGAAGGCTACGGCCTTGGCTGCGATGACGTGCTCGAGCGGGCCGCCCTGCACGCCGGGGAACACCATGGAGTCGAGCACCTGGCTGAACTTCTTCACGACGCCCTTGGGAGTCGTCCTGCCCTGAGGGTCATCGAAATCGCTTCCGAGCAGGATGACGCCTCCGCGGGGGCCGCGCAGGGTCTTGTGAGTAGTGGAAGTGACCACGTGGGCGAACGGGACGGGGTTGACGAGCAGGCCTGCGGCAATGAGGCCGGCGGTATGTGCCATATCAATCCAGAGGATGGCTCCCACCTTGTCGGCAATCTGGCGCATACGGGCATAATCCCATTCGCGGGAGTATGCGGAGGCGCCGCCCACGATGAGGCGGGGCTTGTGCTTCAGGGCCAGGCGCTCCATCTCGTCGTAATCGACACGGCCGGTTTCAGGATTGAGTCCGTAGGCTACGGCATTGTACAGGAGACCCGAAGCATTCACGGGAGAGCCGTGGGTAAGATGCCCGCCCTGGCTGAGGTCAAGGCCCAGCATGGTATCGCCCGGGCGGAGGACAGCCATCGTAACCGCCATGTTGGCCTGGGCTCCGGAATGGGGTTGCACGTTGGCCCAGCAGGCACCGTAGATGGCCTTGAGCCTGTCGATGGCAAGCTGCTCTATCTGGTCAACCACCTCGCAGCCGCCGTAATAGCGCTTGCCGGGATAGCCTTCGGCGTATTTGTTGGTGCAGATGGAACCCATCGCCCTGAGCACGTCGTCTGAAACATAGTTCTCCGACGCTATGAGTTCGAGGCCTGAATGCTGGCGCTCGGACTCCTTCTTGATAAGTTCAAAAACTTGGATGTCCTGTTTCATAGGTTTCGTTTTGTCCTACAAACTTACGAATTTTTCAAAGAATTTCCATACCTCTTCCGCGGTATCCATATCCTTTTCGGCCTTGGTATGCTTGCCTCCGACGACTTCGTAGAGCCGCACCTCGTTGCCTCCGGTTCCGCCTACGTAGCGATGCAGGATTACCTTATTGCTTTCAGGCGTGAAGAGTTTAAGCGTATCGCACAGCTCGTGGGTGCAGCAGTTCACGCTCACCATCCTGCCAACTGCCTGAGGGACGCCTACATAAGCTCCCCAGTTACCGGCATTCTCAGGGTCTCCGTTCCACTCCGAAGTCCTGTCGGCGGTGCCGTGCACCTCCATGAAGGGCACGGGGCCGCCGGGCTCCAGGCTGCGGTAGGTCCACTCCATCGTAAGCCCGGCCAGCGAAGCGAAGGCCGCAAAACGCTCAGGATGCTTGTAAGCCATCAGGTAGCACATCTCGCCTCCGTTGGACATTCCGCTGAAAAAGGCGTTCTTCGGGTTCAGCTTGAAGCGCTTCTGCAGCTTGCGCTCCAAGGCGCATATGAAGGCGATGTCGTCAACCTTCCAACCCTGCTGGAAGGAATAGCCTACGTTCCAGCCAGGCGAGGTAGTATTCGGCTTGCGGCCGGGGCCCTGCAGACCCTGGGGGCAGCACAGCACGAATCCGTGTCTGCGGGCACACTCCGCCATTGCAGGGAAATACCCTTCGGCCTTGCCGCCGTAGCCATGGAGCATAAACACCAGCGGGCGGGCTGCACAAAGAGAATCCGGCACAACGAGCCAATACTCGCGCTCATTGCCCTGGAAGCGCATAGTCTCCCTCTGCTGGGCGGATGCCGGCAGCTGTAAAAGAAGCAGCCCGAAGGCGGCTGCAATCAAAGATTTCCTGAAACACATTGCCATAATACTATTCCTATACTTACAGATACGTTAAGCGAATGTTTGGTGCCGAACTGGGGGATTTCGACGCAGCCGTCGGCGGCGTCAACCACCTCCTGCGACACTCCGTCAACCTCGTTGCCGAACACTACGGCCACACGGCTCCCCTTCTGCAGGCGGAAAGACTGGAGCGGAAGCGCATTCTCGGTCTGCTCCGCACATATTATATAATACCCGCGCGCGCGTAGCTCCTCTACAAGCGAGAGAGTGGACTCCCTGTATTCCCAGGGGACGCTGTCTTCAGCCCCGAGGGCCGACTTATGGATTTCGGCCGAAGGCGGGCAGGCGCAGATTCCGCATAGATACAGGCGGTCAGCCTTGAAGGCGTCGGCAGTGCGGAACGCGCTGCCCACGTTGTGGGCGCTGCGTATATTGTCAAGCACCAGCACGATACCCGACTCCGGAAGAGACTTGTAGAGAGAGGGCGGCACCCTCCCCATTTCAGAACCGAGCAGCTTCCTGTCACGCATACTGCGAATATACAAAAAAATCTCCGCAAGGGAAACCCTGCGGAGATTAATTCATACTATCTGGAGATTATCACCACTCGCCTTCTTCCTCATCCATTATCCATCCATAGCCCTCAGGGAGGGGGTCAGAATAATTCTGGACTAAATAGTCGGTTTCATCATCGCTTAAAGCGACCTGAATAGGAAACTCTACATAATCCCTAGGGTCGAAGTTGTAGTGACCTCCTACGAGAATGGGCTGGAGTCCGCTTGCAAGGAAGAATACTCCGTTCTCCTCCATATAGAAGTAACCACTCTCAATGGTAATGGAGGCAGCTCCGAACTTACCGGTGGGGTTGGAGTCAGTTACCATATCGGAATCGGTACCGGCCTTTTGAACCCAGAACATAGCCTTGGTGGCTACGGAAGAATCGGTGTTCTTGGTCACGATGGTGTTCTTGATGGTTACCTCGGAGCCGCTCTGGGCGCAGACGCTGTAGTACTTGGTACCGTTGACGACGCAGTCCTCGATAACGACATTTGAGGAAGCGGTGTAAACGTTGATACCGCCGTCGGTAGTGACGTTCTTGATGCTTGCGCCGTTACAACCTGCAATGCCGAGGACGTAGCTGTTGGTAACGCCGCTGGTCTTGCCAGCCAGGAGTTCACCGTTCTTGATGGTGAAGTTGCTGATGGAGCCGTCGGCAGCAAGAATATTACCCGCCACGAGGGCGGTATTACCCATATTGGAGAAGGTAAAGCCGTTCAGGTCGAGAGTAACGCCGTTGCAGAGAATCTTAATAGGATTGTAGGTGCTGCCTGCCCACTTGTACTCATTGTAAGGAGCCTCGGAGAAGTCGATGTCCTTGAGAATCTGGATGGTGTCGCCATCTTCCAGGGCTGCGACAGCCTCAGGGAGGGTTTTGAAGTACTTGGTGCCGACTACACAGGCATAGTCGCCCTTCTGAACCTTGAAGGGGAACTCGGCGCTGGCGTTCTCGACAACCTCATAACCGTTGACTACGTAAGCGCTGGGATCGATGCTGAAGATTCCACCCT